>PATO01000001.1 GCA_002712415.1 Actinomycetota bacterium
GGCTCGCTAATGAAGAAATTTTTAAAGATTTGAATAAAATACTCGTACCCTTAACGGAGCTGAGTGCTGCAAATGCCATCAGGATAAAGTCTAAGATTTTTATCGGGGAACAATTTTCGGAAACCATTCAGATTCTTGAAAAACTTCAATATATATTAGTACCCCTTCCAACAACTGAAATAAGTAAAATCGATGCGGGCTTGTCCTGTATGAGCCTGCGTTGGCGCGGATAGAAGTTAAGCCAAAATGTTTTATTTGCTAAATTTAATAATAGCGTTTCTGTCTCCTCGAGATTGCCGTTATCTAAAGGAACTATCTTTGAATAATATCAATAGTACAGGCGTTGATTAACAACTTGATTGGGTAATCCTCGAAGAGGTATAATAGTGATCGTTATATTAAAAGTTTTAGCAGAGCTTTGGACTTTACAAGGATTTGAGAGTTGTGATTGAGGATATGTTAGCCAGACAACTAACGGTTGAAGAACTCGCGTCAGAGATAACAGATGGTTCGAAAGTGGCGTTACCGCCTGACTATGCTTATTGCTCTTTGACCACCGTTAGAGAAGTGATTAGACAGCATAAAAGGGGGCTCCATCTTGTCGGAGTTCCTTCGTTGGGATTTCAAGCTGATATGCTGATAGGAGCTGGGTGCGTTTCAACGGTTGAAACTGCTGCAGTGACCTTGTCTGAATATGGCCTTGCCCCAAGGTTTACTGCTGCCGTTAAATCTGGCGCTATTACAATGATGGATGCGACCTGTCCGGCTATACACGCCGCTTTGCAGGCATCTGAAAAAGGCATCCCCTTTATTCCTCTGCGTGGATTGATAGGTTCGGATATTTTAAAAAATAGAAAAGATTGGAAGGTAGGAAACAATCCCTTTGCCAGCGACAAAGATGATCCGATTGTATTTCTACCTGCCTTAAAGCCCGATATAGCGCTCATTCATGCTCCAATTGGAGATAGGTATGGTAATGTGTGGGTGGGCGTGCGACGAGAGCAAATGCTAATGGCGCATGCAGCAAGCAAGACATATGTTACTGTCGAAGAGATCGTAGAAGGTAATATTATGGACGATCTACAATTAAAGGCGGCCACAATACCTGGCATTTATGTGAATGCTATAGCGGAAGCTAAAAACGGCGCATGGCCCATAGGAATTCCAGGGGGGTATGATCCAGATCACCAACACTTAAAGGGTTATCTTGAACTTGCACAAACCGAGGAAGGTTTCGATCAATATCTGAAAGAGCATGTTTACGTTACTAAAGCGGAAGCTGCAGAATAGAAGTCTATGTCGCCTGTATTGCTCGAAGAAATTCTTATTAATGCCATTGCTAAAAATTTAGACGGTTTGGGCCATGTAGCGGTTGGCGCCTCGTCTCCAATACCAGGTGCTGCAGCTTTACTTGCTAGATCACGTAGTAATGGAGGAATGCGAGTTTCTATATTAGGAAGTGAAGATAACAACTTTTTCAGTGACGGTGGAAAAGAAATTTTCGATATTGCCGGCCAAGGGCGAATGGACGCATTCTTTCTTAGCGGAGCCCAAATCGATGGTAAGGCAAATGTTAATTTGGTGGCGGTCGGTGATTATAATCAGCCTAAAGCCAGATTTCCTGGTTCGTTTGGCTCAGGATATCTGTATTTCGTTGTCCCTAGAGTGATTTTATTTAGACTAGAACATACACCAAGGACATTAGTAAAAGAGGTTGATTTTATAAGCGCGCCGGGATTTTCGGATGATAATGTTTATCGTCCTGGGGGACCTTACAAACTAATAACTGACCGATGTTTATTTCACGTGAACAAACAAAAAAAATGCTTTGAATTAGAAAGCATTCACCCAGGCCACGGCGTAGATGAAATCTTTGAGCAAACTGGCTTCGAATTTTTACTACCTGAGGATGAAGTCCCAGAAACAGAAACGCCGGATGAGGCTACATTAAAAGTAATTAGAGGAGAGGTTGCGCGGGAAATATCGGAGATATACCCATCGTTTGCATCGCGCGTTTTCGGTGTCAAGTAAGATGGGGTTAGTCTCGGTGTGATAACCCTAAATCCGCTTTAAAAAATATTACCACTTAAAAGGATTGAATATAATGACGAGTGATAATGGAGGTGCTTTAGCCGGAGTAAAGATAATTGACTGCACCAGAGTTTTAGGTGGACCTTACTGCACTCAGATGTTGGGTGACCATGGTGCCGAAATTATTAAAATCGAGCCCCCCCAAGGCGATGAAGTAAGGGATTGGGGGCCGCCCTTTCATGATGACGATGCAGCTTATTTTATCGGCGTGAATAGAAACAAGCGGTCACTGGGCCTAGATCTAAGGTCGCCCGAAGGTAAAGATGTTCTACTTAGGCTGCTTGAGGATGCAGACGTAATAATTGAAAATTACAAAACCGGCTCTATGGAAAAGTGGGGGCTTGGTTACGAGGATGTGCTTAGCAAAAAATACCCCAGGCTGGTACATTGTCGTATTTCAGGGTTTGGAGCTGATGGCCCCTATGGTGGATTTCCTGGATATGATGGCATTATACAAGCGATGGTAGGTCATTTCTCAATAAATGGGGCGAAAGAGAGTGGTCCTACGCGATTGGGACTTGCGATGGTCGATATAGGAACGGGTTTATACGCTGGCAATGCTATAATGATGGCGTTGTTCGAAAGAGAGAAATCTGGTAAGGGACAATATTTGGATATGACATTATATGATTGCGGCCTGTCATTAATGCACCCGCATGTTCCCAATTATTTTGTTAGTGGCGGAAAAGTACCAGGACTTACAGGTAATCCACACCCCAACATAGCACCATACGATCTCTTTAATACTAAGACTTGCCAAATTTTCATAGCAGGTGGCAATGACCGCGCTTGGAGACGTCTTTGTGAAGAAGTAGGCCGACCGGAATTAGGNGAAGATCCGAGGTTCTTGACGAATGCNGANCGTCAGGTCAACAAACAGGAACTTAAAAAAGAACTAGAAGGCGTATTCGCTGATGTAGATGGAGAAGCATTTTGCGAGAAGCTACTGGCAGCNGGACTACCTGTTGGGCCCATTCGAAACACAGAGGATGTTATGTCTCATCCCCATACATTGCATAGAAAGATGCGCGTCGAAAAAGATTCTTATAAAAGCTGGGGTATACCCATCAAGTTCTCCAGAACACCGGGTTCTATACGACATGTGCCGCCCAAATTTGGCGAACATGGCAGAGATATTTTAAAAGAACACGGGTTTTCATCAAGCGAGATTGATGAATTATTCAAAAAAGAGGTAGCATTGGATGAACGTAAAAAGGTTTAAAGGTAATATGTCGATATTAAACCTGTTTGATTTATGNCNTGGAATTANTNAGTAGNTGCCAACACTTTTAGGGGATTAATAAAATGAAAGTTGTGAAGACAGATGCCGAATGGCGGGATCAGTTAGATGATATACAATTCGAGGTAACAAGAAAACACGGGACAGAACGGGCCTGGACAGGAAAATACGCGACCAATAAAGACCCAGGAACTTATAAATGTATTTGCTGCGGTCAACCGCTATTTGACAGCAAAACGAAGTTTGAATCTGGAACTGGCTGGCCAAGCTTTTTTGCGCCAATTTCGGAAGAGGCAGTTGGTACGACTGTCGACCGAAGNTTNTTTATGACNCGGACAGAAGCACACTGTTCTAATTGTGGTGCCCATTTGGGACATGTATTTGATGATGGCCCAGCTCCNACAGGCCTTAGATACTGCATGAATTCTGCCTCGCTAGACCTTGAAAAAGAATAATTAAAATCTCTGCNTAATATTTTAACAACTTCTTAATGAAGGGTTGTCGTGTGCAAAATATTGCAATTCTTGACGATTATACTGGGGCAGCGTTAGGTTCCGCCGACTGGACCCAACTAGAAAGTGACTTCACTATTTCTNTGTTCAATAGTCACTTTAGTGAANCGGAAACNTTAATCGAACGATTGAAAGATTTCGAAATAATTTGCGCAATGCGAGAAAGAACGCCATTCCCTGCTGAAGTTTTTGAAAGGCTACCCAATTTAAAGTTATTTGTGACAAGTGGGATGCGAAATGCTTCGGTAGATATAGGGGCCGCTGAAAAACAGGGTGTTGTTGTTTGTGGGACAGATGGATCATTTCAAGCAACTCCNGAGCACACTTGGGGTTTATTGCTAGCCTGTGCAAGAAATATCCATCAGGACTCAAACGCACTTTCGGATGGTAAATGGCAAACGCAGCTTGGAATTGAATTGTATGGTAAGACGATAGGATTGTTAGGATTAGGCAGAATAGGCGCCAGAGTTGCTGAATTTGCNCGGGTCTTTGGCATGAAAATAATAGCTTGGAGTCCAAATTTAACCCAAGCGCGTTGCGACGANGTNGGAGTTGGACTNGTTTCAAAAGACGAACTTTTCAAGAATTCTGATTTTGTTAGTATCCATCTAGTGTTGGGNGACCGAAGCCGTAACTTAGTAAATAATGCTGAGTTTGATGCTATGAAACCCTCCGCCTTTCTAATCAACACATCCAGAGGACCTATAGTGAATGAAGATGCGTTGGTGGAGGCAATTGAAAAAAAGAAAATACGTGGGGCAGGTATAGANGTGTTCGAGATTGAGCCACTTCCTGTTCANCACAGGCTGCGTCAGTTGAGCAATCTCACTCTAACTCCTCACACTGGNTATTTNACTGAAGAGGCCTTCAGAACATTTTACACTCAAATGATTGANAATATCTGCGCATGGAAAAATTCCAAGCCGATAAGAGTATTAAGCTCTAGCTAAACATTATTTTGTGATNACAAAATTGNTAANACTTTCTCGGGTGGCCGGCCTATTNCGGCTTTATTCCCATTTANNACNANNGGCCTTTCNATGAGAATTGGNTTGTTAGCAATANCCTCTACNAGCTGATNAACCGTCAAATNANAATTTGATANNTTNAGCTCTTTATANGGTTCTTCTTTTGTCCGAAGTATTGCGCGTGGCTCGAGCTCTAAAAGCGAGAGAATATTCAAAATTTCAGAGACGCTAGGTGGCTCTTTTAAATATTCTATTATCTTTGGGGTGTGTCCTTGCTCCCTAATTAAAGACANAGTCTGCCGCGATTTAGAACAACGGGGATTGTGATATATGATGATACTCATTTATTAGCTTCCTGCTGGTACCTGTATGCCTCCAAACAACAATAGCNCACGTATAGCACTTGGGTAATAGGGGTGATATGACTATTGATTAGCTTGTGAAATGTCTGAAAAATTTTTTTGCCAAAAATCTATAACATATCGCACCCTAAGCCGCATAATATCAAAATAGTTTGACAGCTCAGTTGTGTTGACCCATCTGCATTCTAAGATGCCCTCGTCTATCTGAGGGTGAGTGGCATCATCTCCACCTTCATAACGTATCAGGTACCAATGCGTTTTCTTGAGGTACCGTAAATCATCGTGTTGGGTCGTATGCCAAGTCGATACCAATTTTCCTTGTATTGATAATTTCCAAAAATCCAGCCCGGTTTCTTCTGCCACTTCGCGGCGTGCCGTTTCTTGTTTTGACGCCCCGCTTTCAATCCGGCCTTTAGGCATATCCCACTTGCGACCTTTAAGCATTAACAAAAGTTTATTCTCGTCATTCAAAACTAATCCGCCGGCAGAGTTAATTTTGGGTAGACATAGAGTGTCAGATAATGTTTTTGGATTGTTAACTAATAACATAATCTTCAGTTAAATGATTCGGGAAACCATGGCAACTTAATGTCTGACTTGATAGAAAATAAATCAAATACTCTCATTTATCTTTTTCATTTGAAAATAGTTCCTTGTGATCTCTGAGTTCTTGTAGAACAGAGAATTGTTGCAATGTTAAACCCCGGAATTTCACACCATTTACTCTGATACTATGGTTGTCTTTTATATTGTCACCGGTTAGAGGTATGTAATTTTTACCTAAGAATTTTCGTACGAGATACAACATGGAAGTCAATCGCGCTTCTCGTTTTATATTTCCATTGATGACGACCCACGGAGATATTTTTGAGGAAGTGTGTTTAAACATTTGTTTTTTAAATTCTGTGAAAACGTCCCACTCTTTTCGAGCTAGCAGATCGGTATCTGAAATTTTCCAGTACCTAAGAGGATCATTTATTCGATTTTCTAGCCGATATAGCTGTGTTTCTGGATCCACGGAGAGGTAGTATTTTATCAAGATTAATCCTCTGGAAATATGATTGTGCTCCCATATCAAAACTTTGTTCATAAAATTTTGATATTTTCGATTTGAGCAATAACCCAGAGTCGGTTCTATCAAAGCGCGTGTATACCAGGATCGATCAAAAAAAGTTATCTCGCCTGGTTTAGGAAAATGCCGCTCATAACGCTGGAACCAGTTCTTTGATTCGTGCTTTGTTGGAATGCCAAGTTCCACCGTTTTATAATGTTTTGGTATCAGGTTTTCCGTAAAGCGTTTTATTGTGGAACCTTTTCCGGCCGCGTCTCGCCCTTCAAAAATAATAACGAGGCGCCATTTTTCCTCTATTATCCTCTGTTGGATGTTTAACAACTCCATTTGCAACCGCTTTTTTTCGTTTGTGTAAGCTTTGCTGTCGACCCCTGCATAAGGGGTTTCTATTGCTTTAATCTCCCTTAGCTTCACGGTAAATCCTCAATATTATAAACAACACAGGTGACGCTATTATCAGAGAGTTACCAAAATGTTACGGAAGGATGACATTTAAAACAACTGGTGGTGTTCAGCACCTTACGCGGCCAAATTCCCGAACAAAAGTGAAACGCACATAAAAAATTTTCACTAGCTAAAATATGTATCTAAAAATGAAACCTTTAAGGAGTATACCGCAAATCAACTGGGACAAGTTTTTACGGACATTTTTCGAATGGAGTTCAAATTATCGAAACATTTCGTAATTTTAAGAGGTTTGTTTTAATTCTTTTTTTAAAGCTCGTAACACAATGGTTACTAATTTGTAAAAGATCTGAAATCGCCGCGTAAAAAAAGCATCCACTTAAAAACATAAGATCCTCAGAAAATTGAGTTAAGTTTTGAGGAATTTTTTATGTTTAGTGTAACAAACGTTAGTAAGCATTTTGGGGATGTAAGAGCGGTTGACGATGCGTCTTTTAACTTATCCGAACCTCAGATGGTTGGGATCATTGGTCGTTCTGGAGCCGGTAAGTCTACTCTATTAAGAGTTATTAACCGATTAGCTGATGCGACGAGTGGCAAAGTTTGGGTTGACGGAGAGGATATACTCTCTTTCAAAGGTGCTAGAAAAAGAGAATGGCAAAGTAATTGTGCCATGATCTTTCAGCAATTTAATCTAGTGCCAAGACTGGATGTATTAACCAATGTTCTGCTTGGTCGGCTCAACAAGCACCATACAATTCCGAGTCTGTTTAAGATCTTCAGTGCCAGAGAGCGCTTAGATGCTTTGATGGCCTTAGATCGTCTCGGTATATCATCTATTGCTCTGCAAAGAGTAGAAACATTGTCTGGTGGACAACAACAGCGAGTAGCTATTGGGAGAGCGCTTGTACAGAAGCCTCAAATAATTTTAGCCGATGAGCCTATAGCCTCTCTCGATCCCCTTAATGCAAAGATAGTGATGGAAGCATTAAGAGATATTCATGACACTGATGGCCTAACTGTTGTCTGCAATCTCCACACGCTGGATACGGCCAGACAGTTTTGCGACAGAGTTATCGGAATGCGCGACGGTCGGATAGTTTTCGACGGCAAGGCGGATGATTTAACCACCGATGTTGCCAAGTCTATTTATGGCGCTTCGGAAGACTTTGAAGAAACGCTGACTTCGACATCGATTGGCAACGATAATATTAACCCATCACAAAAAGACGTGCAGATTAAAGAATTAGCAACTGTCGACGCGTGATATTTAAACCGATCCAATGATGCTGGATCTATTTCGAAAAGGAAATAAATATGAAAAAAGCAGGACTACTCGCCTCGATCATGGTGGTCGCGGGATTAGTGTCGAATGCAACGGCTGGTAATTATGCGGGGCCAACAATTGACGCTACCAAGTACGGCTTCAAAGAATTTCGTATGGGAATATTAGGTGGTGAAGCGGCACAAGATCGCCAAAAGAGCTACGCATGTTTTACGCCACAAGTGACAAAGATGCTTGGCGTCCCGGCAAAAATTTATGTCGCTAAGGATTATGCTGGCACTATGGAGGGTATTCTAGGTGGGACGATAGATTATGCTTGGTTTGGCCCATCAGGTTACGCAGGCGTATATCTCCGTGATCCCAATATCGTAAAACCAATTATGACTCGCATACAACCGAATGGAGCTATGGGATATTATTCGGTTTTAGTGGCTAGAGCAGACTCGGGAATTAAAGATATAAAAGACCTTAAAGGAAAAAGACTTGGTTATGCTGATCCCAACTCTACCTCAGGGTATTTGATTCCTTCTATCGAGTTTCCAAAAATGGGAATAACTGACGATTACTTTTCTAGCACTCAATTTTCTGGTGGTCATGAAAACAATGTCTTAGCAGTTCTAAATGATGATATTGACGCTGCGGTAACATGGACGTCAGGCGTCGGAGAGTGGGATGAAGGATACTCAAGTGGTAACCTCCGTAAGATGGTTGATAAAGGAATATTAAACATGGATGACCTCAGGTTAGTTTGGAAATCAAAATTGATTCCAAATGGTCCTGTGGTTGTAAAGAAGGACATGCCCGATGAAATGGTCAAGGTTTTAATTGATGGTTTTAATTGGGTTCATAAAAACGATCCGGAATGTATGTTAGGTGTTGCGGGCGGAGAGATTAAAGAGTGGACCCCAGTTGATCACGGACACTACGAGACCATCGTAGCAGCTAGAAAAGCCAAAATTGAGGCTAAGAAAAAGAAAAAATAATGTTCCTCCCCTCGAGTGGTTAGCTAAAGCAGATTGAGCCAACCACTCGTACTTTAATTCATTTGGATATACTCATGTCGTTGGTCGTACCAAACCACTTAAATCAAATTGAGCTCGAGTTAAAGCGTCAAACAAAAATGCGTGGCGTTTATTCTCTAACTATTTTTGTAGCGCTCGTACTATTTATTATCTTCGGCTTTGAAACAGCCAGTGATGCAAATTCCGGTGGTTTTCTTCAAGGTTTTTCGCAATTATTAGATTTTCCAATCGATATCATTAAGATGTCGTTTGATGCGGGCTGGGCCTGGCTTTACCTGCTTGTTGAATATTTTCCGGCCCTGATGGAAACAATCCACATGGCCATCTTGGCGACTTTCATTGGTTTCGTTGGTGCTGTTATTGTCAGCCTATTAGCAAGTCAGAACCTTGTTAAAAATAAAACAGCTGTTTCGTTGATGAGGCGCGTTATGGATTTCTCAAGAGCGTTCCCCGAACTTGTTATAGCGATGGTGCTCTTATTTTTAATGGGCAAATCGGCAGTTCCCGCGTTGATAGCAATCGCATTTCACACAGTAGGTGCGCTAGGGAAACTGTTCTCTGAGGTGAATGAAAATGTAGATATGAAGGCAGTTGAGGGCTTAACCGCAAACGGCGCTAATTGGTTTCAACAAGTGAGATATGGCATTATTCCACACGTCCTGCCGAATTATTTAAGTTATGGTTTACTAAGGCTTGAAATTAATGTGCGTGCCTCCACAATTCTAGGATTTGTGGGCGCCGGCGGAATTGGAGAACAATTAACAGCTAACATTCAATGGACTTATGGCGCCGACGTGACAGCAATCTTTGTTCTCCTGATTGTTACCATTATCGCTCTTGATTATTTGTCTAGATGGCTGCGCGGAAAATTAATTGCCAGTGGCGCAAGCGTAGNAAGGTGATGAAAATGGTTTCTTCTANAAGTNAAATTGAAAACAAAATTTATCAAGAATTTAATCATATTATTTATCCAAGTTGGCGCAAAAAAGTAATACCGCTTGGGGTCGTAAGCATAGGCCTGCTCTACTTGATGTATGTTGTTTCATTTTTCGATCTCCATAATATCGGAAAGCGTTGGAATACAGAAAGGGCCTCATTTTTTGCACTCGATTCTTATGCACATAAAGTTCACGTTCAAAGCTATTGGAAGAACCCTNTTAAATTGAAAGTAACATTAGAAGGCAGTCGGTTCGAAACTTACGATCCTTACCCAGAATGGGTCACAGGAAGTAAGAACGAAAATAAGCGTATTGATTTCGGNGATGATGGTTACTTGGTTTTGCTTGATAATAAGGTGGTGATGCATTGGAGCGGTGGTGTTCCAATAACCGTCACCCGGCCGGTGAATGGAAAGCTGGGCATACAAAGTGTTGAAGACCTCCCGGATTACGTGAGAGTTACCAAAAACAAAATTAACGTGCGTCCAAGCCTGTATTCGCGCGTTCAGTTTTATAAAACAAAAATAGTAATTCACAGATATTTCAACGGCTGGGAATANTTCTTCTTTGACTTTCAATCGCCTCTGGCCAATCACGGTTTCTTCGATACACTCCGTTTTGTTTTCTTAGATAAAAGGCTAGATCCAAAGATGAGTAATTTATCCTTNGCATGGAANGAATTTCTATATAACGGTCTCTGGCTTCATAAAGAAGTGTATGTCGCGCTCTTTCAAACGATCTTCATGGCTGTACTGGGTACCTTAATAGCNGCAGTTTTTGGACTTCCGATGGCTTTCATGGCTGCTTACAATGTTACACCCTTTGNGAGTGTGCGATTTGTTCTCCGGCGATTGTTCGATGCCNTGAGAGGGATTGATATGCTTATTTGGAGTTTGATTNTTATTCGGGCCTTTGGCATGGGGCCCTTTAGTGGCATATTAGCTATTGGTGTCACTGACACGGGAACCCTTGGCAAGTTGATGTCTGAGTCGATAGAAAATATTGATAAGAAGGAAATGGAGGGCGTCAAGTCGACAGGCGCCAATAGTCTTCAACAAAATCGATTTGGCATTCTTCCTCAGATATTACCCATATTTATTTCGCAAACATTGTACTATTTGGAATCTAACACACGTGGCGCTGTCGTAGTNGGGGCGATGGGAGCCGGTGGAATAGGGTTGCAATTTTTGGGATCACTTCAAACAGGAAAAGATTGGGAAAATGTGGCCTATATATCCCTAGTTGTTCTAGTTACAGTTGTGGTAATNGATATTCTTTCTGCTAAGGCGAGGCGAAAATTAATTGGTTGATCCACTTAGGTTAAAAGCGTAATTAAATTTTTAGATACCTCAATTACTACGTAAAGTGCAAAAAGATATTAATTGGTCCTTAAATTTGTTTGTATGGTCTATACAACTTATTAGACAGAATTTTATGGGGNCTATATTGGAATATAAACATTTGGGAAAGTCAGGCTTGAAGGTTTCTCCGCTTTGTCTAGGAACCATGTTGTTTGGGCGAGAAACACCCTCTCAGGAAAGCCAATTAATAATTGAGTCNGCACGTANCTCTGGAATAAATTTTATAGATACTGCTGATGCTTATGTTGGTGGGGACTCCGAGCGACTTGTCGGACGTTGCATTANAACGTCTCGTGATCATTGGGTACTTGCAACTAAATTAGCAAATAAAATGGGGCAGGGACCAAATAAAGGTGGGCTGTCTCGAAAATGGGTAATGCAGGCGTGCGAGGAGTCTTTGCGCCGTCTCAGAACAGATTANATNGATATCTACTATCTTCATAAGGAGGATCANNCGACGCCACTAAGAGAGACAATAATGGCNATNGGTGACCTTATAAAAGATGGNAAAATTCGTTATTTTGGCGTATCAAATTATCGTTCGTGGCGTGTTGCNGAGATATGTAATATTTGTGANNACCTTGGAATAGACCGGCCNATCGTAAGTCAACCGTACTATAATGCGATGAACAGAATGCCAGAGACAGAGCACATTCCAGCTTGCAAATATTATGGGTTAGGCGTTGTTCCCTACAGTCCTCTGGCGAGGGGNGTTCTAACGGGNAAATATAATACAAAAANCAAACCGGAGAAGGGAAGCCGGGTAGCTAGAAAAGATCGACGAATGATGCAAACGGAGTGGCGCGAAGAGTCTGTTGAAATNGTTGAAAAAATTAAACGCCATGCAAAGANACANAAANCCACAGTTATTGATATAGCTATAGGCTGGCTACTAAACAACAGCGCCGTTACTTCTTTAGTAGCCGGACCAAGAACGATGGAGCAGTGGGAGGCTTATGTCAAAGCCCTAGAATATAAGTTTTTGCCAGAAGACGAGGCACTGATAGAAAAGTTCGTGCCATCAGGTCACCCATCAAGCCCAGGCTACAATGATCCTGCATACCCAATAGAAGGGCGCTATCGAATCAGCTGATATTCAAGATACCTATTAAATAAATATTAGCGATATTGAGCAGCACTTCGACCTGCTATTCTGCCAAATACGGCGCCAGAGACAAGACCTGTTCCCCCGGGGTAGTTGAAATGGAACAAGCCTCCAACCATTTCCCCACAACAGAAAAGCCCGGGAATCGGCCGCCAATCAGTCCCTATTACCCTAGCGTCTTCATCAACCTTTAATCCGCCAAATGTAAATGTAATTCCCCCGGTTGCGGAATACGCCACAAATGGGGGAGAGTCTAACCTTAGGGCCCAGTTTGTTTTATTTGGCGATAACCTGGTAGTAGATAATCCATCTTTTTTAGTTGGGTCAAAATGCTCATCGTCACAGGCATTTTCGTTATATTCATGAAGGGTCTTAATTGCTTGAGGCTTATCGTCTATTTCTAGCAGCTCCACCAGTTCCTCTAGGGTGTCTGCCTTGATTGGCTCACTAGTGCTGTAACGAGGCTCGAGTAGATGGATCGTTTTTTGATCAAAAATTTGCCAAGCTAAACTACCGGGTTGTTTAAGTATTTCGCCGCCATATTTCGCATAAGTGTAGAGGCCAACGTCTTCGCCTTCATCACAAAAACGGTAGCCATTTCTATTAATCATTACACCGTAGGGGTATGATAAGCGATTAGACTTGTCAGTACGCCCTCTATCTGCGAAGTCGGGCCACTCGTTCGAAATGGGTGTTGAATGTTTGCCAGACCATTGACCCCACGGCAGAGCTCCAATCGCTAATGCCATTCTTAACCCATCACCTTGATTATGTGCTGTTCCTCGCACTTTAGCGTGGTCCCACGGTGCAGCAAGATACTGTGAGCGCCATTGAGCATTGGCCTCAAATCCACCACAGGCTAACACGACAGCGTTACTAGAAATCTCCTCCAGGCCATCTGGCCCTTTCACCATAACGCCTGTGACACCTCCATCTTTATTCCTTAGAAGATCGTCAGCGCCAGTTTCATATCGAATTTCGATAGAGTTTTTTTCTGTGGTTTTGAACCAATTGGTCGAGAGACCTATTCCCTCGTGTTCCGCTCTAATAATTGCTCCCTTTTGCCATTTAATTCGGTTGCCCACTTTTATTCCTGATAAAGTAGAAGCGGGCTCCATTGGGATTCCACCGTATTCGTGGGCCCATTTTATAGTTTCAAACGAGTTATCTATTAATATAGTGGAGAGTTCTCTATCCGTTTTATTATGGGTTACTCTTAGTAAATCAGCCCACATATCAGATTTTGAATATGGTAAGACATCTTCGAAAAATCCGGGTATTACATCGCCCGCCATAGGGACCATAGCTTCGAGCTCTCTTGGGTCGTCAAAGGCTATTCTTAAAAGACCACCCGAAAAAAAAGTATTACCACCACGCTCTTTTTTATTGGCCTTTTCGAGAACTAAAACTTTTTTTGCTCCGGTTTCATGAGCTGAATTTGCAGCGGCTAAAGCGGCATTGCCCGCGCCAACCACTATTACGTCGTAATCAGGCATGTAGAAGGTTTCTCCAAAATATTTCCTTTTAATATTCTAACCAACACAGGCATCGGATAACACCAAAGAGTTTTAAAAAACGAAAGACCTATACGATTTAACTCTAGTCATCAGAGA
>PATO01000002.1 GCA_002712415.1 Actinomycetota bacterium
TATGCGCAACGCAAATCTTATTGACACTCGAAATATTTTCGATAGGAATGAAATGGAAAAGATTGGTTTTACGTACGTTGGTATGGGTGTTTAATTTTCTTTTATTCAAAATAGCGGTTTCCTTTTAGATAGCCAATAACGTCAACGAATGAACGAAATCCTGATTTTATGTGTACTAGGCATCGGAATCGGTGGTTTCTATGCCATCCTTGCTACAGGAATCGTAGTTGGTCATAAAGGGTCCGGTCTGATAAATCTTGACCAAGGTGCTCTAGCTATGTACCCCGCATACACATTCGTCACCATGAAAGAGACGGGTGACATGTACTTCCCATGGTTTGATTTCCTGCCTGGTCCTATAGATATTCCATTCCGGTTAAGTTTAGCCTCAAGCGGTTTGGGGGCATTCCCCTCATTCATCGCAGCAATGTTCATGTCCTTCTTTCTTGGCATCGCAGTACAAGTTTTAATATTTGGACCGCTCAGAAACAAACCCCCCATTTCAAAAATTATTGGATCACTTGGTGCTTTAGTCTATTTAACGTCTTTGGCAACCTATCAATTCGGCTCCAGGTCCAGATTTGTCAATGGAATCCTCCCGGAAGGCAGGTGGGAAAACCCCTTGGGATTAGGTGCTGGCATTGAGTACAGTAGGTTATTATTGGCAGCAATCGCTGTTGTAATCGGGAGCGGATTAGTTCTCTATTATAAAAGAAGCAAAATTGGTCTTTGTACTCGAGCAGTTGAAGATAATGAAAAGGGGGCTACTCTTCTCGGCTATTCTGTGAGCAGGATTGCGACAGTGAACTGGTTAATTTCAACAACTATCACTGGGCTGGCTGGAGTCCTAGCGCTTGACTTCATAACTTTAACCCCCACACGATACACATTGTTTGTGGTTCCTGCTTTGGGAGCTGCTCTATTTGCTAATTTATCTTCACCATGGCTAGCAACAATTGGCGGACTACTTTTAGGAGCGTTTCAATCCGGGGCAGCTGGTCTAACACTTAAAGCTTGGTGGCCCGATTTTCTACCTCGAGAGGGATTAAGACAAGCTATTCCATTGCTTGTAATCATCACTGTTCAATTTAGCAAAGGTTATAAACTACCCGTACGGGGTACCAGATTCGTTGATAGACAACCAAGAGCACCTAATCCCAAACGATGGAAATCACTCTGCGCGTCGATAATTGCCTACGCTACTTGGGTAATAGCTACAGGTTCCCCTGTTACTCAGGGACGCCTTATCACTAGTGTCATAGCTGCGATTCTGATGCTTTCCTCAGTCATAATTATCGGTTACCTCGGCCAGCTTTCGCTTGCAAATTTAGCTTTCGCAGGTCTAGCAGCATATGCCTCAAGTAGGTTAGCTGCAGATGGATCCATTTACGGACTAAGTCCATTCGCATTGCAAGGTCCGGGACTTCCATCCCCATTAGCAATGCTATTGGGTATCACTGTTGCAGTGTTTGTAGGCATAGTAATCGCCGTACCAGCGATTCGAATAAGGGGACTTCAACTAGCAGTGGTCACACTTGCTGCGGCTGTTGCGATCACTGAAGTCTTTATGGCCAACGAATCCTTGATGGGAAAAGGCGCAAAATCAAATTTTTCAGTTCCCCCACCAAGGTGGTTAGGGATTGACATCACTGTAGACCCATCAGTTAGTAGAGATCGGTATGCTCTTATTATCTTCTGCTGTGCTTGGTTGGTCCTATCCATTGCAGCTGTCGTGGGAATTCGAAACGGTACAACAGGCAGAAATTTCCTTGCGGTACGAGCGAATGAAAGTGCAGCTAGTTCCCTAGGAGTAAACGTTTCCAATACAAAGCTCTTGGGATTTGGAATTGCCTCAGCAATAGCTGGAATGGCGGGAGTTCTTACAGCTTACCAGCAAACAGTCCTTCAAATTTCAACTTGGGATGCAATCTCAGGAATCAATAATGTCTCTTTACTTTTCCTTGGCGGAGTAGGACACATCGGAGGCGCAATGATTGGTGCTGCAATTTCCCCAGCAGGGATATTGTCCACAACCTCCAGCGAGGGCCAAATTCTTCGAACTACAGCCTCAGGAGCTCTTATGATAGCAATAGCAATTTTCCGGCCAGATGGTCTAATCTCGGTATCAGGTCCAATCAAGAAGAGGGTAAAGCAAACAAGGGCTTCTTTCGCTAGAAAGAATTCAAACACAACCAATCAGTCCAGAAATTAGGGAATACATGCCAAAATTTGCAAGAGAACAAGCAATCCGAACGCCCAACTCAGCAGCGATGACTGACCCTTCTAAGTCGCTGACCTGGGAGCAAGTTGATGAAATCATAAACCGAGCAGCAAATCTGATCTTGGCAACTGATTTAGGCGAAAAGCGAAGAATTGCGGTTTTTGCAGAAAATTCATCAGAGACTGCTTTAGCCCACCTTGGTGGGCTATTTGGGGGTGCCTCCTCTGTGCCAGTGAATTTTCATTTAACTGCAGAAGAAGCGAGCTACATCCTCAAAGATTCAGAAAGTTATATCCTATTTGTTGATGATAAAACTGCTGAACGTGGAATCCGAGCTTCACGAGAGGCGGGTATTACATCAGTTATAGGGTGGGATTGCCAAGAGTATACAGAAGTCACTAATTGGGACGATTGGTTACTTACAGGATCACCTGATCTGTGCCCAGATGAGGTAGTCCCGAGGCCTAATCTGCTTTACACCTCAGGTACGACTGGCCTACCGAAAGGGACTGAACTCCCGCCAACAATGTTTGCAGGTGGTTCGACGATGACCGAACACATAGAGGGCCTTAGTCAAAGTGGTTTCGCAGAGTTTGGTACTCACCTTGTCGTAGGTCCTATGTATCACACCGGACCACTATCGGGAATGAGGCTACTCACTTTAGGGATACCTTCTGTGATACTGGGAAGATTCGACGCAGAAACCACACTCGCGACAATCGATAAATATAAAACAGAATCAGCATTAATGGTGCCGACACATTTTGTGAGAATGCTCGCTTTACCTGAGGACGTGAAAAGAAAATATGATATTTCTTCAATGAAATTTGCAGCTCACACTGGAGCGAAATGTCCAGTTGACGTCATGCACGAAATGATTGAGTGGTGGGGACCAATATTTCGAGACGCATACGGCGCAAGCGAAGTTGGAACGGTTTGCGCCATAACAAGCAAAGAATGGCTTGAGAACCCCGGATCAGTAGGAAAGGCAATACCACCTTTCACTGCTTACGTGCTTGATGATGATCTAAATGAATTGCCAACAGGCACAGAAGGAAGACTATTTTTCCGAGATGCAACAGGAAGAGGCATAATATACCCCAACGATCCCCAAAAGACAGCGCAAGCAAACCCCGAACCAGGGCTGTTTACATTAGGCGAAATTGGATATATCAATGAAAATGGGTACGTATTCATTACCGACCGCTTCAGCGACATGGTTGTTTCTGGTGGCGTCAATATATACCCTGCCGAAGCAGAGCAAATCTTGATAGATCATCCAGAAGTAGCGGATATAGGTTGCATTGGGATTCCCCATCAGGACCTTGGAGAGGAGCTCATTGCATTAATTGTTCCAACAAACCCTGCTTCGCAACTCGACACGGCGGAAATATCTAATTGGCTGCGAGACAGGCTTAGTCATTACAAATGCCCTCGCTCCTACCATGCAGTTCCCACATTACTCCGAAACACGATGGGGAAAATTAACAAAAGAAAGCTTCGAGATGCATATCTCAATGATGAACTAAATTGATTTATGACAGATACGAAACGAATATAAATATTAATGACTGAAGCAAAAGTACTGGTAGACGAACCAGCAGAGAGAATCCGAAGATTCACGCTAAACAGGCCCGAAAAGCGAAATGCTCTCAACGATGAAATTCGTGAAGAATTATTTCAGCAACTCCGAAAGGGAGATAGAGATCAAGACATATCTGTAATGGTCATACGAGGATCGGGTGAAGCATTTTCTGCAGGGTACGACTTGTCTCAACCCAATCACGCTGTTGAGCGGTCAATTGCGAAAACTGATGGATGGTGGTCAAGGCACGTCGTAAATAACTGGTTTGAGATTTGGGATATGTCAACTCCGGTCATCGCACAGGTCCATGGATGGTGTCTTGCAGGCGGAACCGAATTAGCAAACGCATGTGATCTCATCTACGTAGCTGAAGACGCAAAAATTGGATACCCACCAGTACGGCTAATGTCACCTCCAGACATGCAATGGCAAACATGGATGATGGGAATGAGAAAAGGCATGGAAGCACTATTGACAGGAGACCATATGTCTGGCAACGATGCAGTTGCTTCAGGAATGGCAAATAGATCCTTCCCCAAGGAAAATCTCGATAACGCAGTAATTGAAATTGCTGAACGGATAGCAAAAATACCAAACGACCTGCTTGCATTAAATAAAAGAGCAGCTCATAGAGCTATGGAAGCTGCAGGAATACGCAACGGAATTCGTGCAACTGCAGATATTCAGGCGCTCGGGTTCCATCAGGACTCTTCGAAGGATTATATGAACAAATTAGGCGACAGGGATCTCAAAGAAAGCCTAAGTGAAAGAGACCGAAAGTTCGGCGATTATAGAGAAGAAGATTAGACCATTATCAAAGTTTACGAATTTATTACATTTTGCGAAAAATTTCCTATTTGCTGCTTAATCGGATAGTTTAGATTCGATTATTGATTGGTGACACCTGTCACATAACATGATCAAAAATCATCAGTGCAACAAATGTTGGACTTAGAAAATAGAGGGGGAGGACCCTTGAGAAAAAGCAATTTATTAAAGCTTCTCTCAATCATCTTCGCATTCGCTTTGATCGCAGCAGCCTGCGGTAGCGATGACGATGATAGTGGGAGTAGCAGCGATAGCAGCGTCTTAGGTGAAGAAGAAGCTCCAGCTGAAGAAGAAGCTTCGGCTTCAGAGCCTGCTGATAAAGAAGAAGGCCATTCAGATGATGATGGACACGATCATTCAGACGATGAAGATCATTCAGATGAACCAGCTGGAACAGCTGATGATAGCCTGAACGGCGACGGAGCGGAACTTTGGGAATCAATCGTTGATGGCGGAGCAGTAGCTGCCGACGACAGCCTAGAGCCAATTCTCGTTACCTTGATCAATATCGAAGGAACTCCAGTGGGTTCTTTCCCTGAGATCCGTGAAGGTATGGAAGCCGCTGTTGAAACAGTAAATAACACTATGGGTGGAATGATGGGACGACCAGTTGAACTGGATTCATGTGTTCATGGATTAGACCCCAATGAGGCAGTCGCATGCGCCAACGGTGTTGCGGATGCTCAACCACAATTACACATACAAGGAATTGATTTCTTTAACCCAGTACTGTGGCCAACATTAACTGGTGCCGGACTAGCGATTATGCAAACAGTCCCGATCTTCATTGAAGACTTCAACACTCCAGGAATTATTTCAACGGAAGGTGGATGCGTTTCTTCATTCCCATCAGCTATGCAATACAGTGTGGAGACACTCAATGCCGATAAGTTCGTGATCATCTATTCAGATACTGGACCCGGACTTGTGTGCTACCAAGACACTCAAGAGCGTATGATTCAACAGCTAACTGATGACGGAGCAATCGCTCAAGAAGACTGGATAGGTGTCTCGGATGTATCTGGTGACCCGTCAGACAACGATGCCGTTGTTCAGCAGGTGCTAGAGTTCGTTGACGGATCAGATAATGCTTGGGTTTACTTCGGTATACAAGCCTCTGACTGTAACGAAATTCTCTCGTCACTTTCATCAAACGGATACACTGGCGGTATTGTCGCATCAGGGTCCTGTAGAGACGATTCAGTGTTGAATAACCCAGCATCAGCTGGAGTTCATTTCGGATCAGCTTGCTGTATTCCTGATCGGCCAGACCTTTGGGATCCATACACAGCGAAGTACTACGACTGGAGAAATGCAAGCATCGACAGCTACGGACCAACCGTTCCGAAGTCTGCATTTATGGAAGTCGGACATGATGTATTGATAGCTGGCGTTATTCATATGACGCGCTTTGTAGAAGCTGGAGGAGACATTGATAATGACCCAGCAGGGTTCTCAAACTTCCTAGCGACAGCTAACAATCTGAACCGACCAGGCGAAGCTATCCCTCTTGACTGCACAACAAACAGTAGCGAGTTCGTTTCTGTTTGCCAAAAGTCGCAGGGATACTACGTATGGTCTGGACCTGGCGGCCAGTTTGAATATGGCCCGCTAGCCGACGAACTACTTGACGCAACGGACCTAATACTCCGTGCCGCAGAAGGTAATCCTCGACCAGCTGCAGAATAATTAGCTGAAAGACAATAAAAATGCTCAGCGGCGCAACAATTAGTTGCGCCGCTGTTGCATTTACGGCTATAAATAATATGCAGTTCTGTAGGGAATTTGAACTCAGGGGGAAAACTTAGGTGGAAGCACTACTAATAGCTTTAATCGCAGGTATAGGAGCCGGTGGTCTTTATGCGATGCTTGGTTCGGGAATCGTCATTGCCTTTCGCGGCTCTGGCGTTATTAACTTCGGCCATGGCGCCGTTGCCGGGTATACAGCATACTCATTTGACGAGCTAAGGGAAACAGGCAGCTTATATCTCCCCTGGTTTGATCCGATTCCTGAATTTGGGTTCTTGAAGACACTAAAACTCAATAACATTCCTGTCAGAATAGATATATTTGACAACGTTGCTTTTGACAATAAACCCAACTTGGCTCTGACCATCTTCATCTGCTTGGTGATGTCCGCTTTTCTGGGCCTCCTTATGCACTTTCTGGTCTTTCGCCCATTACGAAACTCACCTATCCTCGGGAAGGTAATCGGCTCTATAGGCGTATTCCTGTATCTAAGTTCAATGATTGTTGTGAACTTTGGAGGGCAAAACCGAGGAGACGAAGGTTTCTCAGGATTCAACAACACAGCTGAGCCTGTCAGAAATTTCCTGGGCCTTGGAGGCACAATTCCAAGATCTAATTTCTACCTTTTCGGTGCAGCAATTCTTATGGCAGTTATAATTTGGGGCCTTTACCGATTTACAAAATTCGGAATAGCCACAAGAGCCGCCGAAGAAAACGAAAAGGGAGCTGCGCTACTTGGATACTCCCCGCAATTTCTTGCAGGCGCTAACTGGGTTCTAGCCTCAATCACAGCAGGTATTGCTGGCATCTTATTTCTCCACAAAACGCAACCAGCTCAAATCGCCTTGTTCGTCGTTGGTGGCCTTGGCGCTGCCCTATTCGGGAACCTTACTTCAATTCCTGGCGCAACTCTAGGAGGGCTATTTCTAGGAATGATAGCCGGAGGTGGCGTTGAATTAACCACAAATGATTGGTGGCCTGAAATACTACCTGGCGAAGGAGTAAGAAACTTCATGCCTCTACTACTCATCATTGTGGTTTTATACCTACGTGGAGACAAACTACCCATACGAGGCTCAATAAGTATCGGACGACAGCCTCGAGCGCCCTCTACCAATAACGTTACAATCGGTGTAATAGGAGCTGTAGGGATTGCCCTTATGTTATCCAATATTTTTGTTTCGAAATGGGAATCTATACTCACTACTACCTTGATCGCAATTGTCTTTATGTACAGCCTTACGGTTTTAGTTGGTTTCTTGGGGCAAATATCCCTAGTCCAATGGAGCATCTCGGGTCTGGCAGCATACACCATGATTCGACTTATGGCTGACGGGACTAAAATTCGTGATACTGATTTCGCACTTAATACTGGGTGGGGCTGGCCTACGATACTTGCCTTCTTTGGCGCAATAGTCGTGGCTGTTATCTGTGGACTTTTGATAGGGCTTCCAGCTCTTCGAATACGTGGAGTCCAGCTTGCTGTGGTGACTATCGCTGCAGTCATTGCAATTGAAAATCTTCTATTACGAAATCCACCCCTTATGGGTGATGGCTCTGTCTCGGTTAACCCAACTCCAAAACCTAGCTGGTTTGGTCAATATGTTGGAGGGTTCAATCCAGACACAGCTAGAAATGATTATTGGAAATTTAGTCTATTTCTGATAATCACCGCTGCTTTACTTGGAATTGCAGTTGCTAATTTGAGAAGAGGACAAATAGGAAGGCGTTTTCTCGCAATTAGAGCAAACGAACGTGCTGCCTCAGCCGCAGGAATCAACGTAGCAAATATGAAGCTGTTGGGTTTTGGAATTTCTTCTGGTATTGCTGCTATCGCAGGTTGCTTGCTTGCTTATAAATTACCTGGACTGCAAGAAACCCAGTTCGAAGTCTTCGGGGGCCTTGCCCTATTAGCGTTCGTTTATCTCGGGGGCATCACAACTATTTGGGGTGCGATCGTTGGTGGATGTTTGATGGCAGGGGGCTTATTACCTGAGTTCTTGGGAGTGCATTTTGAATCCATTGACAAAGGCTTAATAAATGCCGTCGGGGCAATCGGCCTAATAGTAAATGCAAAAGTCACGAACGGTGAGGGTATAGCACTGTTACAAACAGATTTGGTAAAGAATACTCTCACTGCCTTAAGAAGGCCCCCTGATGATACGGCAAACACAAGCAATGACGAAGAGGCAGTAGTATGACAAATATTTTAGAAGCCAAGGATCTCACAGTCACTTTCGGTGGACTCAATGCATGTGACCACGTTGACTTAGAAGTGCCAACTGGAAAATTTGTAGGGCTAATAGGGCCCAATGGTGCAGGGAAGACTACTTTCATTGATGCCATAACTGGATATGTACCTACTTCAGCAGGAAATGCAATATTCGATGGATCAGATATTGGAGAATTAAAACCGCATGAGCGGGCCCAAAGCGGCCTCGTTCGTACATTTCAATCGCTGGAGTTATTCGAAGATCTCAGTGTTAGAGACAACCTATTGGTCGCTGCTTACCCTACGAAATGGTACACCTTCCTTGCTGACATGTTCCATCTCTCTAGTAAAAATTCAGAAATTGAAGAGAGAGTTGATTGGGCGTTAGAAATTATGGGACTCAGCGACGCCAGCGATTCAATGCCAACAGATTTAAGCCACGGACGACGCAAACTTGTTGGGGTTGCACGAGCACTAGCAGCGAAACCGAAACTAATTCTTCTTGATGAACCGGCTGCCGGCCTTGATACCTCTGAGAGCCAAATCTTGGGGGGACACCTTAGAGAGTTCCTAAATCATGACATGTCCGTCTTCCTTATAGATCATGATATGGGACTTGTCTTAAGCGTATGCGATTACATTTATGTTCTAGACTTTGGGAAGATAATAGCTGCAGGAACTCCAGCAGAAATTCGTGAGAGCTCAGCAGTGAAAGCCGCTTACCTTGGTGAGCAAGCTGGAGAAATTCAAGCTCAGGAAGGCGAGCGAATGCGAACTCAACAACAAGGCCAGGAAGCAGAGAAATAGATGACTGAAACGACGATTGAATCAAGACCAGAAATGCCTCACGACTCCAATAACTTAGTTGAAATCGAAAACCTTTCCGCAGGATATGCCGGCGTAGCAGTAATCAGAGGAGTTAATCTCACTGTTGCAAAAGGCGAAGTCGTAGCGCTTCTAGGTCCCAACGGAGCTGGAAAGACAACCACACTTCTAACCACCTCTGGTTTACTTAAAACTCTCGAGGGTAAGGTCACAGTTCTTGGTGAATCTGCTAACTCTGGAGCACCTCACAAGACAGCAAGATTAGGGCTTGCCCATGTCCCAGAGGACCGGTCACTATTTTTTGGCCTAACAGTCCAAGAGAATCTAAGGTTGGGACTTCGCGGGAAGCGCAGTGAGCAAGCAGCAGGTTATGAAGCCGCACTGGATCTACTTCCAGCCTTGAGACCACTTATGAACCGAAGAGCAGGACTGCTTTCTGGTGGCGAGCAGCAGATGCTTGCTATGGCAAGAGCACTAGTCTCAAATCCTAAGGTTCTCCTTGTTGATGAAATGAGCCTTGGTTTAGCTCCTATTATCGTTGAAAGACTTCTGCCCATCGTCCGAGACATAGCCAACGAAACAGGTGCAGGTGTCCTTATCGTGGAGCAGCATGTTCATCTAGCACTTGAAGTAGCAGATAGGGCTTATGTAATGAGCCATGGAGAAATTGTGCTGGATGGTTCAGCACAAGAACTCATGGAAAGACAAGACCTTCTTGAAGCAAGTTACCTAGGTGGAGAAATCGATGAGGAGACACCATGAACCATAACCGTTTACTTGCCTATGCTCACTTGGTGATGGCAAGTGGATATCTTGTTTTCACAGTAGTAGGACCGTGGGCTAAAAGAGGCGAAAGTTATGGTGTTTTTAGCAGTGACGGAGGGACAGGTTTTGGAATCATAGGATTCATTTTTGCCGTAATTTTAGTCATGCTTGCAATCCTCAGAATTATAGGACGGTCAGAAGTACTTCCAGGTTTAGGAGTCGAACAACTAACCTTGGTCATCGGCGTGGCGGCATGGTTAAACCTCATATGCTTTGTCGTGGGCTGGTTGCCAATATTCGAATACGGAGAAGGTCGTCGACGAGGAGTTCCTGGAACCGGCTGGGGAGTCGTCGGAGCATACTTCACGGTCTCACAAATCCCGTTATTGCTCTCCCCTCTTACACTAGGAATTCCTAGTCCAAGCAAAGGGATAAAATCACTTAGCGAGACGAATCGCCAAGTTTTCTCTGCAATGACAATTATTTGTGGAGTAGGCTTAATATGTTTCCCTTTCCTCGCGTGGGTTACAAGCGGATCGGTTGAACTGTCAGCCTTTGATGGCAGAAACGGTAATCCTACTTCTGGACCAAGATTCGGATACCTGTTATTTGCAATTGGGGTAACTCTAGTAATTGCTGGCCTAATGAGATTGCGACCAAAAGGATTAACTGAACCTGGGCCTAATCTTTTGCTCTCACATTGTTTACTTGGTGCTGCAGTTTTGGCATTAACTATGCCACTTGGAATTATCATTTCCTGTCTTCAAAGGAGTGGGCTTGATATCGGGATTGGTACTTGGTTAACCTTAGCGTCATGCTTAGCACTAATTGGCCTAGTTATTTCAGAAAATAAAACAAGAAACGCAGTCGGGGTATAGACCTTACCTCTACCACGTATCAATCATAGGACGTTTCTTTTGAGTACGTTTCGGTGGTGAACCGGCCGCACGCAAAGCTGCGATAATCCATTGTCGAGAGTCCTGCGGATCTATCACATCATCTATCTCAAAGTGATCAGCCATGCTTAGGCCTTTGCCAACCTGGTACATCCGATCAACTAGTTTTTGGTAGGCCTCTTCTCTTTCTTTAAGATCATCAATAGCATCAAGTTCCTTCTTATACCCCAATTTCACTGCTCCCTCTAACCCCATACCACCAAACTCACCTGTCGGCCATGAAATAGTGAACATCGGGAATTTGAATCCCCCAGAAGCCATAGCTTGTGCCCCAAGCCCGTATGCTTTTCGCAAAACTATGGTGCCCGTTGGAACTGAAACAGATCTAGCAGTGACGAACATTCTGCTTACATGCCTCACTAAAGCTGTCTTTTCAGCCTCGGGTCCAACCATAAAGCCTGGGGTGTCGCACAAACTGATTATGGGAAGATCATATGAATCACATAATTGCATAAATCGCGATGCTTTATCTGCTGCATCAGCATCAATAGCTCCTCCTAGGTGATTTGGATTATTTGCAATGACACCAATCGGTTTCCCCTCAATGCGAGCCAGCATTGTGATAATGCCTATACCAAAATCTTTTCTCAGCTCAAGCAACGATTCGGTATCAAAGAGGACATCAATCACTTTCCTGATGTCATATGCTCTTAATCTGTTTTCAGGTACTAAATGGCGGAGAGTTCGCTGATCTTGGACACCCCAATCACTGATTTCCCCTTGAAAATACGATAGATATTTTTTCGCTACTTGAACTGCTTCCCGTTCGTCTTGGACAACGATATCCACCACCCCATTTGATTTCTGAACTTCCACAGGACCTACTTCGGATGGGTGATACGTGCCTAAACCACCACCTTCAATCATCGCAGGTCCGCCCATGCCAATATTCGCATCTTCGGTTGCAATGATTACATCACAACAACCTAGGATCGCTGCATTCCCAGCGAAACAGTAGCCTGAGGTGATACCAATGAGAGGAACATCACCTGAGAGTTCAGCCCATAAGCCGAAAGCTAAACAATCTAGACCCGCAACTTGAAGACCGTCCGTATCACCTGGTCTACCTCCACCGCCTTCCGTGAAGAAAATCACTGGGAGTTTCCATTTTTTTGCGATCTCGAATAGTCGGTCCTTTTTCCGATGGTTCTGCCCACCTTGTGTCCCTGCCAGGACTGTGTAGTCATAAGAGATAACTACACATTGTGTTTTGCTTTCATCAAATAAATCTGAATTTACTTCAGCAAGGCCGCCGACCATACCATCTGCGGGTGTGTTCAAGATAAGATCGTCGACTGATCGTCGCTTTCGTTGAGGGGCGATGGTTAAGGGGCCATATTCGATCAATTCTCCCCAATCAGTAAGGTCAGCAATATTTTCCCTTGCTGTCCTTTGTCCTTTTAAGTGACGCTTTTCAACAGCACTCTTACGTCGGTGGTCTCTCCCGATTTCATGCCGTTCTATGGTTTCGGCAAGATCGGGCCGTATGTAAGTTAGATCAACTGGATCACTTGTTACTTCAGTAGATGAAGGTGCTTCGCGTATGTCAAAGGAAAATAGCTTTTCAGATTCTGCAACCATTTGACCTACTTCAATGCAAACCTTTGTGATCACTCCTCCTGAAGTCGCCAGGACTTCATGTTCCATTTTCATTGACTCTAACAGGGCGACTCGCTGACCCTCTGAGATTTTATCTCCGACCTCTACATCAACGATTAAAACTGTTCCTTGGAGTGGAGACTGAAGATCCAGACTCACTTGTCAACTCTCGTCTGCTTGTTTGGGCAATTGATTTATGTATGTTGGGAGATCAAAATAGTCTCGCCATAAAATTATTTCTTGGTCCTTGATCTCAAAAATCCCAGCGCAAGGCATTTCAACCCAGCCATGAGGCCAAAGAAACTTATCCATTCGCTCATTCATAACAATTGAACCCGAAGCTGTTTGGCGGATTGTAATCCAATCTATTTCAGCACATCTTTCCATCATGGGTTCAAGTTGCGCAAGAATTGATTTGCGTCCGAAAGTCTTTCCCATCGGAACATTATCGTATTCGCAATCCTCTGATAGGAGATTAGTGGCAGCAGCTAAATCTTTCTGATTAATTAGATCAATAAATGTCGTTACTATCTCTTCGGGTGTTGCATTGCTCATGGCGCTTCTCCATCCCAACGGTCCCAATGAAGAACAGTCTCTAGTGGAGGCCTTTTTGCAGGTTTGAAATCTGTACCTTTTGAATAACCACAGGTTATGAGCGCACATTGTGTATAACTTTGATAGTCAATTCCAAGGACTTCAGCGGCTTGTTCTTCAAACATTAAATGGATTGTTGTCCAAGCTGTGCCTAAGCCTCGCTCTCGGGCAGCTAACATGAAACTCCATGCACCGGGGAGAATGGATCCAAGCATGGCAGCTGAGGCCACTGATGGCAGACCTTCATAACGACCGGGCAAAATAGGAATCATCATCACGGGAACTTTCTCAAAATTCTCAGCAAGATACGCTGCGGAGCCTTGCACCCGGTTCTGTTGTGCGATGCGCTCTTCGTCATCGCCCTTGTAAGCAGTTTGAACATTCCCCTCCATTTGCGCATAGAGATCCCATCCTTGCTTATACAAGTCAGCGAGTGCAGTTTTTTGCTCAGAATCTGTGACGACAAGCCATTGCCAGCTTTGGGCGTTAGATCCTGTTGGTGATTGGATAGCAGCCTCTAAGCACTCTTTTATGATTTCTGGCTCAACTGGTTTTTCAAAATCTAAACGCTTTCTAACAGCTCTAGTCGTTGCCAGAACTTCATCTACTGATAGGTTAAGTTTCATCATTCTCCTTAAATTTTTAGTCTTGTCCTGAGTCTTCTTCTAGTCTTGTTTGATATTGGTAGGCTCTGTGGGTCCTACCACCAGCTACGAGTAGGTTTCTGCCGGTTACCCACCTCGATGCGGGACTTGCGAGAAAGACAACAGCTGCGGCGATATCATCCGGAGTGCCGAGAAACCCTAGTGGGATTGTCGCAGCTATCTCTTCTTCAGCATCATCTGCGCCTAACACTTCAGCGAAAGCTTCAGTGACGACTGGTCCGGGGGAAACTGCATTAACACGAATTTTTGGTGCTAACTCAATTGCTAGAGTCTCCGTCATGTTAAGCATTCCTGCTTTCGCTGCTGCGTAAGGGCCTGTGAAGGGAGATCCTCGCATTCCTGCACCTGATGAAATATTAATTATTGCTCCGCCGCTGCTCATTCTTTTCGCTGCAGCTTTAGCACCCTGAAATGCGGTCGTTAGATTTAGCTCCAGTTGATTTCTAAAGATATCGTCTGGAGTATCAATTAGCGTTCTCGTTCTTTTCTCATCAGATCCGCCGACATTGTTGACCCAAATATCAAGAGACCCAAAAGAGTCAATGGCAAGATCTCCTAATGCCTCAGAGTTATCTCGGATATCGGCATCGTAGATTAAGGCATCTCGTCCCCTTTCTTCAATTCCCTTCGCTGTAATCTCAAGATCTTCTTTTCTTCTTGCGTTTATGACAACATTGCAGCCTGCTTCAGCTAGTCCCCATGCGATTCCGCGCCCAATGCCCTGACCAGACCCAGTTACAACCGCTACTTTTCCACTTAATTTGAAATCATCTAATACGCTCATGGCATGTCCCCTAAAAAGTTCCGCCCGTTGTGAGATTACTAGCACTGGAGCGGAACGAGAAATTCAGAAATGGGATCTCAGACGGATTGACGCTATTGTCAAGGAATGGAAAGAATGAAAGGCAAAGTAGCTGTCATCGTCGGGGGCGCAAGTGGATTTGGGTATGCATGTGCAAAGATCTTTGCAGCTGAAGGAGCAGAGATTGTCATTGCGGGACGTAGAGGAGCTCTTGCGACAGAAACTGCCAATGAATTCAATGGTTTGGGAGTCTCATGGGACGTGACAAACTTTGAACAAGGCAAAAGGGCCCAAGAGGAGGTAATGGCAAAATATGGGCGTATTGATGCTGCGATTAACTTTGCCGGATACGACGATGTAAGGGCCATCCGAGAAATTACGCCTGACCACCTTGAACCAATGGTTAATGTGCAATTCAACGGCGCAATTTATTTCCTAAGGTTTATGTGTAATGCTATGGCCGACACGGGAGGAGGGTCAGCCATCCTATGTTCATCGCTCACCGCTCATAACCCGAATGTTGGGAGAGTAGGATATGCCGGGTCAAAAGCTGGACTTGAGTATGTAGCTAAGCTGGCTGCTGTTGAGTACGGTCATGATCAAGTTCGGGTAAATTGCATAGCTCCCCATGTCATTGAAACTGAAATGACATCAGATATCTTTAAAATTCCATTCGCAGTTGAAACGGTTCGTTTGCAAACACCAGCTAAGAGGATGGGTCACGTAGATGACGTTGCAAATTGTGCCTTGTATTTAGCGAGCGACGAGTCCAATTATGTGAACGGAGAGACGATTAGAGTCGATGGTGGCGCTCACACACAAAAACTGCCATCGGACATTGACTACGCTTTACTTGGTCTCGCACGGCCTGAGCTAGCTGCAGGAAACCCACGCGCAATGGTACCCAAATGGTATGAAGATGAAATTCCACGGTGATATCTGAAGGCGCCGTCAAACACTCAGTTACCTGTTTAGAAGGAATCAAAAAATCTAGGAAATCGATCCGGTCGATTTCATCTTTTCTATTTCATCGGTTGAATAACCAATTTCAGTGAGCAACTCTGTCGTATCTTGACAATAAGCAGGGGCATACCTTGGGTTATATTCTGTGGCGTTGTTGAAGATCGCTCCTTGACGTGGAACTCTCAGTTTACCGACTACAGGATGGTCAATCTCAGCAATTGACCCTACTTCTTTAACGTGTATATCATGAGCCACCTCTGAGGGATCTAGCACCCTGACCGCAGGAACATCAGCAGCCTGGCACTTTTGAAGGGCTTCTAAAGTAGTGAAGGCACTAAGCATTTCGTCAAAAGATGCNTACCACTCGGTGAAGTGCTTGCTTCTGTTGGCGGCAGTGGAGAATCGTTCATCGTTCGCAAGGTCATCTCTTGAGAGAGCTGAGCAAACTGCTTTCCATTGAGAGTCAGTCCCCGCTGTTACCGATACCCAACCATCTGACGTGGAGAATAGTTGGTATGAACCAAGCAAATTAGGTAAATGNAGTGCGTCGTCATCAAGAACAGTTTCATGCATCATTACATCCGGCCAATTGAAAGCAATATTTGCTTCAAGCATTGACACCTGAACATNTTGACATTCTCCAGTCTCATTTCTTGCAAACAAGGCTGCCGTAATTGCTTGAGACGTAGTCAAAGCAGCCACTTTATCCGCTACCATCCCGCGAATAAGGGAAGGTCCATCGGCAGTTCGTTGAGCACCCGCCCATCCTGAAATTGCTTGTATAACCGGATCATAAACTGGTCTTTCGCTATAGGGTCCTTCAGCTCCGAATCCAGATGATGACACGTACACCAGCCTTGGATTGATTTTAAAAGCTTCGTCAGCCGAAAATCCCAGACGAGATACTGCACCAGGTCGAAATCCTTCAATGAAGACATCAGCATTTTTGATAAAGGTACTCAGTATGTCTTTTGCCTCCTNTCTCTCAAGATTTAAACCAATTGATCTTTTCCCAGCATTTGCATTCGCAAACCAGCCAGACATNTTGCCTTTTCGGCTACCGTACATTCGCAGATCATCCCCACCGGTCGTATTTTCAACTTTTATTATCTCAGCCCCTTGGTTTGCTAGTAAGTGCGTAGCTCCAGGTACGGCTATCATCTGAGCCAGTTCAACTATCTTTACCCCGCTTAGTGGCCCTGTCACAAAATCTCCTTACAAACCTAACCATGGGCGAAGAATGATGGGTCTTCGCCAGGGTCAGCTGTCAAGTTAACCGGACAGTCATTCGCAACGTCAAGGACTGCAAGTAGTCTTCCAACTCCAAGACAAAACCCGATTAAGGATAATAGCTCCAGTATTTGTTGGTCCGAAAAGCTCAACTTCATGCGTTCCCAAAATGCCTCATCAGTTTTAAGCGAGCCATGGTCAAATACAAAGCGCTCCGCTAGCTCCGCGGCTAATTTTTCCTCTTCAGAAAACGCACCTATCTCCGAGTATTCATCTACTCGGTGATAAAGGTCATCATCTAGTCCTTGCTGCATCGCCGATGCAGACCGAGTATCAAGTCATATGTGACAGTCATTGATCTGAGCTATTCGCATTCTTGCCACTTCTCGAACTCTTGTGTCTAACGAAACTTTGGTATATAGAGCGTTCCCTGCTATGCCAATACCCTTTCCGACATCTGGTTGCATATACCAAAGCCTGCTTCGTTCTAACCCTTCACCTTCGGGAATATTGATTCGTGCCATCTTCAACCTTTTTAGTAAATCTTGTTTGCTCTTACTTTAGCTTGACCCGAATGATAGAGAAAGACTAAAGAGTAAGCATGGAAGAATTTAATTTAGATGAAATTGATCACTTACTCACAACCACCAGAGCTGTTCGTAAACGGTTAGATCTCAGTCGTGCCGTGCCTAGGGAGTTGATTCTTGACTGCGTCAAAGTTTCGACTCAAGCACCAGCAGGCGGAAACTACCAAAAGTGGCGATGGGTCATAGTAGATGATCCTGAAAAGAAACTAGTTATTGCAGAAGCCTACAGAGATGGATATGCGCCTTATATAGACGCCCAAAAAAAAGCTGTTTCAAATAAGATTCCCGATGATCCGACAGTGCAAAAGATAATGTCATCTAGCGATTATCTTGCCGAAATACTGGAAAAGGTTCCTGTTCTTGCAATTCCTTGTTCGTTAGGTAGTCCTGCAGACATGGAAGGAGATTTGGGTGGAGGGCTTCAAGGATGGTGGGGATCCGTATTGCCTGCTGTTTGGAGTTATATGTTAGCTGCAAGAGCACGTGGCCTAGGAACTGCTTGGACGACGCTACACCTGCGCTACAGTGAACGAGTTGGAGAGGCACTTGGAATACCTGCAACAGTAACCCAGCTCGCTTGCGTACCAACTGCATATTATCTCGGCGAAACCTTCAAGCTCGGGAAAAGAAAACCCGCTGAAGAAATCACATACTGGAATACATGGAAACAATCCAGTATCGAAGGAAGTTAAGCTCGCAGGTCACCATGTTCATCCGCAGATTGGAGATGATGACGTATTACTTCATCAACGATAAGCCGGAAAACCTTCTCGCCAAAGACTGGGTCCATCCCCTCACGTCGAGCTATCTCATGAAGTCTGGCTATTTGCTCTTTCTCACGTTTTGGATCGGCAGCGGGTAAACCGGCTTTTGCTTTCAATTCACCGACTGTTTTTGTAATTTCAAAACGCTCAGCCAACAAACATATAAGTTGCTCATCTAATTCATCAATTCTTACTCTTTGCTCTCGAAGAATATCAGTATTCATATCTTGTAACCCCCGTGGTCCTCAATTCCCACTACTCGGATAACTGTAGATTCTAGTAGATGATTACCGATGGAACTTTTGTTTACTTGCTATTCGTAACGTTACTGAAAATTTACTACGAGAATGGAGATTACTGTAAAGGCATGAGAATATTTACTCATGATCCCTCAAAATGAGACCTTTAATGGCACATGGAATTATGAACCCCAATTTTGTACTGAATCTGGTTTTAGACAGCATTACGTTGATGAAGGCAGAGGAGAAGTGGTGATTTGCCTGCATGGAGAACCGACTTGGGGCTACTTGTATCGGAATATGATTGATCCACTGGCAGAAGAGTTTCGGGTAATAGTTCCTGATCATATGGGGTTTGGGAAAAGCGAAACCCCACAAGATCGTGAATACACACTAAAGAGCCATACTGAAAATTTGAGTCGTCTAATTGAATCCCTTGATTTAGATAACATAACTTTTGTAATGCAGGACTGGGGTGGGCCTATTGGAACTGCATACACCGTACGTAACCCCGCGCGAGTAAGTCGTCTGGTGTACATGAATACTCTTGCCGGATACGGACGCGTTCCAGATGATATTCAGAGGATACAAGATTCTCGTTGGTTTAAATGGATCGGAGAAGGGCTTGAAAACGGTCGTACCGAAGCTGTTCTTCGGAATGCCGGATCTACGGTTGTTTCAATAATGAAATTACTTGGTGTTTCGTCGAATGTGATAGATCAAACATGGATAGAAGCTTACAGCTCACCATTTCCAGACTACGAAAGTGCAATAGGGGCCTATGAGTTTCCTATCGACGCGTACCTCGGCCGTATAGGAGAATACGTTTTAGATGGGCTTCAGGGAGTTGAAGACCTCACTTCAAAACCGGCAATACTTTTAGAGGGACTTGAGGACTTTGCGATACCCCCGGAATTTGCTATTGCAGACTTCATGTCGCTTTGGCCATCAAGTCCGGTCATTAAACTTCCCGGTGTTGGCCACTTTTGTCAGGAGGATGCGCCTGAACTACTAGTTGCGAGTATCTTGCAATTCCTGAAAAGTAACCCCATCAAATAATGCAAAGATAGAAAGTTGAATTGATGACCTCAGAAGCTGCGATTACCGAAATAATTCAATCTGATCTTCGAGGACCCGGAGGCGATTGGGAAACTAATTTTGAAGATGTGCTGGGAGAAAATCTACTTGTTTTTAAAAACAGGCATAGATCTATTCGTGAAATGTTCAATGCAAACATTGCAAAATGGGCTACAAGGGAGTTTCTTGTCCTTGGAGAACGAAGAATTACATACAAAGAACTCAAATCATGTGTTGAGTCAACCGCGTATAGAATGCAGAATCAATGCGGAATAAAACAGGGAGACAGAGTTGCAATACTTGGTGCGAATTCTCCTGAATGGGTTATCAGTTTCTTCGCTGCAACGCACTTAGGGGCAATTGTTGCAGCGCTGAATGGTTGGTGGACAGAAACGGAAATACGTCATGCGCTTGAATTAACGGACCCGTCTCTTGTTGTCGGAGATTCACGAAGATTAGCTAGAGCTGGATCACTTTTAGACAATTTTCAAGTTATTGATTTTGATCAAAATCCACTTTTTTTTGAAACCTCTGAAAAGGGGCCAGAGTATCCGGATTTAGATGAAGATGACCCAGCGCTAATCTTATTTACCTCTGGGACTACCGGAAATTCAAAAGGAGCGCTTCTTTCTCATAGGAGTCTTGTCGGTTTTGTGGATGGAACCATACACAATGCTTACGAGAAGAAACTAATCGCTCTTACGCTTCTCGGTATTGATATTGCTTCATTGCCAAATGAACAAGAGGTAATTCTAGCGACCTCCCCACTTTTCCATATATCTGGTTTACCTGCAGGAGTGTTGATGAATATGGCAAATGGAGCAAAGCTTATTTTTAGGAAAGGTAGATTTGATCCTGGCGACGTGCTTCGACTTATTGAGGAAGAGAAGGTAACGAATTGGGTAGCAATAGGCGACATGGGGCCCAGAGTTATGATGCACCCTGAATTTTTATCTCGCGACACCTCCTCGCTGACTCGTGTTAGTAGCGGAGGTGCTCATCTATCTAAACACATGCAAGACCTTATTGGAAAGCATTTCCCGCAAGCTGCTCACTCTATAGGGCAGGGCTACGGAAGCAGTGAGTCATGTGGTGTGATCACATCAATTGGTGGACAGGATTTTAAAGATAATCCGGATTCCGCTGGTAGTCCTTGCTTAGGGTATGAAGTTGAAATCCGAGATTCTGATAATAACCCACTGGGCGAAGGTGATGAGGGTGAAATACACGTTCGATCTGCGTATTCAATGTTACGTTACTGGGGAAACGATACTGCAACTGCTGAAACGATAAAGCAAGGTCGATGGCTCGCTATGGGAGATATTGGAAAAATCGTTGATGGAAGGCTTTACATTAATTCGCGAGCGAGGGATATGATTATCCGGTCTGGTGAGAATATTTATCCTGTTGAGATTGAACATCGCCTCGAAAGCCATCCCTTCATTCATGAAGCTGCTGTAGTAGGAGTAGATGACGATGAGAAGGGTCAAATACCGAAAGCGATCATTGTTCTTAATGATAATGGTCAGTTTGAGGTAGATACGTTTTCAGATTGGTGTTCAGAAACATTAGCTAGTTATAAAGTCCCGGAAATTTGGGAGCACAGGACCTCTGCTCTTCCAAGAACCGCTAGCGGGAAAGTGATTAAGGGTGCTTTAACCGGTGACCGCGAAGTTAGCAGCTTTGATGATTAATGCGAGATAAGTTCATCGTCCGTAATTGAGGTAATGTTCACTGGGATTGCGCTCATTATCGGCAATCCTGTGATTCGGTCATACCCTACATCTGATGAAACAAGGCGATTAGTCGGAGATCCGATATCGCGGACCTTTTCGTCTGTTATCGAAATATCACCCCAAGAGTGCGACATTGAAACCACACCTCTTTTTATGTCTGGGTCGCTTTCAATAACTCCTATAACTGATGACCGTGGTGACGTTATTTTTAAGAGACCACCATCTGTTGCTCCCAATTCAATTAGATCATCAGGATTCACGTAAACATAATTTGTGGTAGCGACCTTGGCAAGTCCGGGTAGTTCTGAGCCAAGTGAGTTAAGAGCGTGTTTAAGTCGGCGCCCAACAAGAAGGTATGGGAAAAGTGATTTATCAAATGTGTCTAGTAGTTCGCTTCCAGAGCGTTCAGCCTTAACTTCGGTAAGTTCCGCATAAACGTCATCAGGGCAAACAGCGAAACGTGCATCATTTTGAGGATCGCCGGGCAGAACTTTTATTGCATTGTCATGATGAATAGTTCGTTTGTTCTCTCTCCATATGCTCATTGGCAATCTAGCGTTTCCGTAAACATAATCAATTACAGTACTATCCGTCAGGTTCTCCCGAATAGGAAGATCCCCTCCTGGTAATGAAATTTTTGTGTTATTTCTCTTTGCTATTCCAACGAAGACTTCCCATTCGTTGAGTACATCATCATCTGTATGAATTACTCTTTCGGCATAATTGGTATAAACAGCGGGGAAACGCCGATCCATTACATTTGGGACATCTTCACGTTCAAGTTGAAGTCGGGGTGCTATGACAAAGTCTGCAAGTTGTGCGGTAGCTGTCATTCGATGATCAATCACAACTAGTAGCTCAAGGTCACTTAATGCTTTTAGAGTTTTATGCTGATCAGGCCAAGCCTGAACTGGGTTTCCTCCTGAAACAATCAGCGCCCGCACTTGACCATCTCCTTGTAATAGAATTTCATCGTTTAATGCGTTGGTTAGCATCTCTCCTGGCAATCCTGATAGACCTCTGACTCTATGGGGTGCGCCTGGAGTAGGGCTACTAGGGGCAATTACTTGTGCCCGTCTTGTATCTCCTGGTGTGAGCATGTAGGGGCTTTCAAGAGTTTCACCCTCTTTGAGAACACGTCCGCATAGAACATTTAAAGTAAGCACTAAAGACTCCATTAGCGTTCCGTGTGGAGCCATGTTAGGGCCAGTTCCAGAGCCTGCTGTTCCTTTAGGCCCTGATGCAAACATCTCGGCTGCTAGCTTTATGTGATTCGATGGCACTTCGCAACGCTCGGCTGCATAATCCGGTGTGAAGGCAGAGCAAGCTTCTTTTAACTTACGAAGTTGGACTTGGTCTACATATTGTTCGCAAAAACTCGTATCGTGCAGATTATTCTTTAGNATATGCCCGATCATTGAGGCGATCAAAGTAGGGTCTTCACCCGGCTTTACCTGAAGCCATACATCAGCTTGCGTTGCTAACTCACTTCTTCTTGGATCGATAACGATAAGTTTTAATCCTCGTTTTTTAGCTTCACGGAGCTTGATAAAGGGATTGGTTCCCTGAAGTCCGCTCGCAGGACCGTAGCTTGAAACTAGAGGGTTGTATCCCACCGCAAGTAATACATCGGCATCAGTGAAGTTCTGCCATCCGGCTTCCCAAGAACCGAGTCGAAGTAATGAACTTCGATGTGCAGGTTGGTCGATTGTTAGTGAAGTGTAAAAGGATGGCGAGCCAAAACCCCTATGCCATGCTGAAGCTACAGGTACACCAATGCTGTTTTGGTAAGCTCCTGTTCCAATATAGGTTGCCACCGATCTCGGACCATACCTGTCCGTAATGGCCTGTAATTGCTCCGCTATTTCGTCAAGGGCCTTTTCGGATTNTATTTCCTCGAAAGTTCCTGCTGTTGTTTTCTTCAGCGGGGAACGAAGTCGGCTTGGGCTGTGGAACTGATCAGCTAATTGTCTACCTTTTATACATGTGTACCCCTCAAACAAGGGATCTGTGCGATCGCCACGCACAGCAACGATTCTCTTGCCATCTTCTACATCTATTTCCATCGGGCAAGCTGCATGACAGATACGACAGAACGTTTTTTTAGTTTCAAGCATAAAGAGAATGTACCCTATTTTCTTAATAGATGTCGTAGCCCAATTGCACCAGTTAAAATTTCTAGATTACGGTGTTCATTGAACTGGAAAGAAAGATAGGAGTCGCTAATTATGGCTTATGAATGTTTTGATGTCTCAATCGCTGATAAGGTCGCCCATGTAAAGCTTGATCGCGGACCTAATCTCAATACAATGATNCCCTCCTTTTGGAGTGAACTTCCGGAGATCATAAATGAAATCAGTGATGAAGGGAAAGCCAGAGCAATTGTAATTTCCTCAACAGGAAAACATTTCTGTGCAGGTATGGATTTAGCTGTATTCACTGGAGGTGGATTGAGCGATAGCGAAAAGACTGAGCGGGGCAGACGTAACGCATTGACTCGTGAATCTGCACTTCATCTCCAAGAAAGTTTCACATGTTTTGAAAGAGCAAGAATGCCAGTTCTAGCTGCTATTCAGGGTGGTTGCGTAGGCGGGGCAGTTGACATGGTTACTGCGGCTGACATGAGATATGCAACAGAAGATGCATGGTTCTGCATTCAAGAAATAAATATAGGAATGACTGCAGACGTCGGAACGCTACAAAGACTACCGAAAATTATTCCTGAGGGGGTAGCTCGGGAACTGGCATACACTGGAAGGAGAATGACGGCTCAACGTGCTATGGAAGTAGGGTTAGTAAACGAAGTCTTCTCAAGCCATGAGGTAATGGTTGATACTGTTTTAGAAATTGCTTCAGAAATCGCAACAAAATCACCATTAGCGATCTGGGGCACAAAAGAAAGCATAAATTACACCAGAGACCACTCAGTTGCTGACAGTTTAAATTTCATTGCTACTTGGCAAGCTGGAATGTATCANCCAAAAGATATGGCTAGCGTATTTGAAGCACAAACAAAAAGGGAAGAGCCAGAATTTGATGATTTACCGCCTGCTCGGAGGGGGTTAGGCTAAGAGCTCAAAATTCTTCTTCCTATAAGCTTTAAACAGAGAGTTTCGTCAGCGCCTTCAAAAATTGAGAGCACTCGGGCATCTACATAGAGGCGACTCACAACATACTCTTCGGCATACCCGAAACCCCCATGTATTTGCATAGACTCACGCGTCACCCACTCTGCTGCTTTGCAGGCATAGGCTTTAACCATCGCTGCTTCTAGCGTTCCTTCGCCTCTGGACATCAACTCGCCGACTCTATACGTGTATTCTCTGCATGCATGAATTATTGCGGACATGCGCCCTAATTTACTTTGCGTAAGCTCATAGTCGAATAAGGTTTCTCCAAAGACATTTCGTCCTTGGCTGTATAGAACAGCTTCGTCATAAGCTCTTTGCATAACTCCAACTGCGCGAGCAGCTGTTTGCAATCTTCCATTCTCAAATCCTGCCATTTGCAGATAGAACCCTTTTCCTTCGCCCGACTCTCCCCCGATAAGTGAAGCAGGAGGAACTCTCCAATCTTGGAATGAAATTTCGAAGCTATGCATACCTCGGTAGCCCAAGGTAGGTATTGCTCTTCCCTCCAGCTTCCCCCCATGGTCTTGTCGAAAGGTGAAGCTATGCCCCTTGGCTCTATCCTTTTCTACGACGAAGATACTTAATCCTCTGTGCCCTACCGAAGTATCAGGGTTGGTTCTTGCTAAGACCATTAATAGATCAGCTCTACCAGCAAATGTGCACCAAGTTTTCACACCATTAATTTCCCAGTCTCCATTAGGGAGCCGTCGTGCATTGGTAGTAATGCCAGCGACATCACTACCAAAGTCTGGTTCAGTCACGGCAACCGCCGACATGCATTCCCCGGATGCAATTAGAGGTAAGAGACGTTGCTTCTGGTCGTCGGTTCCACCGTTCTCAATAGCTCGTGCCAGTATCTCTGGACGTGTAATAAGAGAACCCCCAATACTCAGTGACGCTCTTGAAAGTTCCTCTGTTGCAATAACCATTCCGTAATTATCGAGGGTGGTACCCGTTGCAGTTCCGCCGTAGCGTTCGGGTATTGATAGGCCGAAGCACCCGAGTTCAGCTAAGCCTGAAATTATGCTTTCGGGAACGTCAAGGTCTTCGCGGTGCACGCTTTCAGCATGATGCTCAATATTCTCTTTGCCAAAGCGGCGAAACGTTTCTGCTACGAGTTGTAATTCTTCATTCAAATGATTTTGAACTGGTAAATTCGCCGCTGAGGAATATTGCATTGGCGATCCATAATTTGCGACATACCGGTTAAGCAACTGTATGTCATCAATAGGAATTTCCCATAAAGTTTCGCGACCAAAGCACATATCAGAAAGTGACTTGAAGGTATCTGCACAGAATAATTCGACCAAAAGTTTTTCATTATCTCCCTTTTCAGCAAATTCTGAGAAACCTTGTGCTATTGAGAGAGCCGAGCGGGCGTGAGCTAACTCGTATAGGAATACCTGATCTTGTTCGGGGCTATCTTTTTTTCGTAAGTAATTCAGGCCTTGATTTACTATGACTTCTGCACTTCTAATCGCTGTTTTAAGATCAGCATTACCCATTGGAGACCTCCAAATTAAATGCTATCCATATCCTTACAAAATAATACCGGTATTTGGGCCTTGCATTCTTTCGCTTTTGTTGAGACTTAACTAAGTTGTGGAAGTGATGGCTTCAAAAGTTACAGCAGGTATCGACCTCCCCCAAGCTGGACCTGCTGCATCTGCAGAAGCAATATCTGATACCGCTGAATTAGCAGAGTCGTTGGTGTTTCAGGATGTCTGGGTTAGCTCTATCTAGTACCTGCGTAATTAGTAATTCTGTTCGGTATCGCGTAGAGCTAAAACTTTCTCTTTCGTGGGAACCCGAACTCCAACATACCAAACACCGATAATTCCAACGCCGCCGACTAATATTTGAACGAGGGTACTCGTAATTGCAAAGATAATGCTAAGAGTGACAGCTAGTACCATCATCGTTATTGCTATTGCCTTAGACTTTTGTGGCATTCCTAGTCCATCTCTGTGATCTTGAACCAATCGTCCTATCCCCGGCAAATCTAGGATCCACTGTTCAAATTTCGGGCTGGATTTCGCAAAGCAGGCCGCTGCTAAAATCATGAAAACCGTAGTCGGCATTCCAGGAACGATGATCCCAATAAAACCGAGTCCAACAAAAATGAACCCTAGAAGCAAAAGAAGTGACTTCACAAAGAAAGATTTTGCTGAACTAAAAGTANNTTTCCTCAGACGGGTCATAAGTCAAGAGTAGTCCTAGAATCCAAATTGCGTTAGTACTGGAGATTTATCTCTTGTAAACTCTCTCTATGGGGCAACTCCTGAGCGTATCTGAGTTAATTGATTTATCTGGCAAACATGGGATCGTAACGGGAGGGCTCAAAGGCATTGGTCAAGCGATCACGCAGCGTTTGGTTGAATGCGGAGCTAAAGTTTTGATAGCCGACTCTGACCCTTCAATCAGTGACTGCTCAAATACTGAGCTAATGACCTTTCAGTATTGCGACGTTACAAAGACCACTGATCTTGTTTCAGCAATTACATCAGCGGCGGATCATCAAGGGATAGATTTTATTGTGAACAACGCTGGAATTTTCCCCACCACAGGCCCAATAGAGAACGTNACTGACGAATTTGTGAGCAGGATGCTTGAGGTGAATGTCCGAGCNCAATATAGCGCATCAAGAGAAGCCTCAAAATACCTTCGAGAAGGCGGATCAATAGTCAATATTGCTTCAATTGCAGCTCTTAGAGGTGGAGCAAACATAAGTGCGTATAGTACGTCAAAGGCCGCCGTTATTGGACTTACACAATCCTTTGCCCAGGAACTTGGACCAAAGGGCATCAGGGTTAATGCGATTGCTCCCGGAATTATTGATACCCCCGGAGTTCAAGATCAACTAGCTCCCCTGAAAGCAGGCGGTTTGGACATTGAGAACGCAATCGCATCAAATCCGCTTAGGTTAGCTGGGCAACCAGACTATATTGCTAGAGCAACAATATTTCTAGTTTCAGATTTATCTTCTTTTATCACTGGACATACCCTAGTAGTTGATGGTGGATCAACAGCTTAAGAAAGCTCTCTCATGGACATTACAAAAGTAAACGAGATTAAAAGTAAGATTCACTACGAGGTAGGCCGCACCGAACCTCCTGAAGGGTTTCCAAAATTCCATGACATTCCAAAAGGTCGATACACATCACAAGAATTTTATGACCTAGAACAAAAGCATGTCTTTTCTGATTCTTGGGTTGTCGCAGGACGAGAAGACCAGATTCCAAATGTAGGGGATTTTTTCACTTTCAAAAAACTAGGAGAGCCGATGCTCCTAATTAGAGGAAAGGACGGCTTAATTCGGTGTTTCTATAACACATGTCAGCACCGAGGTGCACCAGTGGTCAGAGACGAGGCGGGCTCCTCAAAACGGCTACGCTGTCAATACCATTCTTGGAGCTATGACATAACTGATGGCTCACTGGTAGCCGTACCTGATGAACATGACTTCGTAGATTTTGATAGAACGCAACGGTGTTTGCCAAAAGTTAGTTGCGAAACTTTTGAGGGATTTATCTTTGTGAATAAAAACCCCAATGCAGAACCGCTTCTCACATCTCTTGGAACAGCTGCAGAGATGTTAAAGCCGCTAGATAATCTATCCTTAAAAGAGGTTTACCGTGAAAGCATCGTAATTCCTTGCAACTGGAAGGTAACCGCCGAAGCGTTTCTTGAGGTTTACCATTTCAAGCACATTCATTCAAATAAAGAAGGTTGGGCAACTCTTGATAGCCGAAGGGCAGCAATGGGTCTATACGCCGGTGGACACAGTCGAATGATAACTGGTTATTCAGATCAACACGTTAACTTGACTGGTATGCAGGCGTGGGACGACTGGAAACCGCTAGATAACGGCGACTTTAAAACTATGGAATCAACAAGTCAGGAATATCTTGACATGTTAGATTGCACCAGCACAGCAGTTAGCTATTTCCCTAACACAATCATTCCTCTTGGTTCTTTTGGCTACCCTGTACTTCTTTTTTGGCCTATAAATATCGAAACCACGCTTCTTGAATGGTGGTATTACGGTCCTGCAGATTGGGAAGGGGATGCGATACCGGAGCACTGGCAAAAGCGAGCAAAACAATTTGATCAGATCATGGATGAAGATAAATACAATATGGCGCCCATGTGGGAGTCTTTGAAATCACCTGCACTATCTGGAGTACCAATCAATTATCAAGAGCGAAGAATCTGGCACCTTCATGAGGAAATTGACAGAAAGATTGGCTACCAAAACATTCCTAATGAGTTACTAATGGATCAAGTTTTGGAACCTCATCTAGAAAGGTAATACATGTTCAACTTTCAAGATATCTACCACATAGGTATTCGTGTCCCGAACCTCGAGGAAGCTATGCATGAAATGGGTTCATCTCTTGACATCACCTGGGCAGAACCAGTACACACAGAAGCTCAATCAGTTTGGACTCCATCTGAAGGGCAACAAAAGCTTCCGCTTAAATTTGTCTATTCTTGCGATGGCCCACAACATCTTGAACTCCTTGAAGGGCCAACTAATTCAGTGTGGGACGGGAGTGAAAATTCTGGAGTCCACCATGTCGGTGTTTGGGTAGATAATGTCGCCAATGAGACTGAACGTTTTCTTAAAGACGGATGGACTTTGCTTGCGGCCTCTACCTCTCCGGAAGAAGGCTACGGAGGATACACCTATGTAGCCCCGCAGAGTGGAACCATCATTGAACTAGTTTCTAGAGCAATGCTTCCAAGATTTGAGCAATGGTGGGCAGGCGGGTCCCTAACTAAGTAAAGAGATCAAATAATTCTTCAAAGGCTTTGAACTGTCCGCCATCTATTGAAGAAGGAACCAAAATTGGGGTTTCCAAACCAGTTTCATACCACTTCTCTATGCCTTCTTTGACTTCGGAGGACGAGCCAAAGAGAGATACATCTTCTAACCACTTATCCGTCATTAAACTTGGCAGGGAGGCATAATCTTTCACGGATAACGCTACTTCTATTCGTTCCATCTCATCCTTATAGCCGACTGATTTCCAATAGTTGCGATAGTTTGGCAGGCCAACATACATGCTAAGCGTCTTTCGATTGACCGACGCAGCTGCTTCTCTATCCGTGGAGATGCAGGTTGGAATCATGCCGCCGATGAAGAAATCACTTTGAGGTTTTTGATTCTCGTTCATTCGCTGCAAAGATCCTGCGATAGCGCTTCTCGCAGCATTTGCGAAGACAATGCCGTCAGATTCTCGGGCACCTAACGTCATCATTTTATCTCGCATGGCAGCAATAATTATGGGAGGTAATTCCCCTACGCGTTTTGCCTCCTTGTATGTGTGAATGAATTCTTCGGTATCTTGAAGAGGTCTACCCGTAGAAACCGAAAGCCGGTCATTCATTGGTGCATGACTAACTCCTATTCCAAAACGAAAGCGTCCGCCTGACATTTCATGTATGAAGGAGGCTGAAGAAGCGTAATCTTGGGCGTGGCGTGTATAAATATTTACGATTGAGGTTCCAAATGGAATACTTTCAGTGTTTTCTGCAATGCTCTGGCAAAGACCCATTGCATCCCCGAAGCTAGGGCAGTAAATTCCTGAGAATCCTCTCTTTTCTATTTCGCTTGCTAGGTCAAGCGTAGCTCTACGTCGAGACGGTACAGCTGATAACGAAACTGCTGGGAGTGCATTATTCAATACGCATCCCAGAGATTGCCCTACTGACAACTAGTTGTTGAATTTGCTCAGTTCCCTCAAAAATGTCGTGTATTTTTGCGTCTCTATGCCATCGCTCAACTGGATATTCCCTTGTGTAGCCATAGCCTCCCAATATTTGTATTGCCCTTTCGGTTACCCAAGTAGCGACCCTTCCGGCCTTTAATTTAGCCATAGAACCCTCTGCATTCTCGAATTGCCCATTCTTTCCAAGCCATGCAGCACGCCAAGCTAACATCCTTGCAGCATCAATTTCTGTTGCCATATCAGCAAGCATGAAGGCAATTCCCTGATTTTGAATTATTGGCCTACCAAACGCGTAACGCTCTTTGGCATATTCGAGAGAATATTCATATGCTGCACGAGCGACACCGATAGCCTGCGCTGCAACTGCTGGCCTTGTAGCTTCAAATGTTTGCATAGCTGCTTGAGCGTTACCGCGTTTACCCTCTCTCACACGCGCAAGACGCTCATCAAGTTTTTCTTTCCCACCTAATAAACATCTACCGGGAACCCTAACATTTTCAAGGACGACCTCAGCCGTGTGGCTGGCACGNATACCATGCTTCTTATACTTTTGCCCCTGAGAAAGACCGGGAGTGTTTGGGGGAACGACAAAACTAGCATGCCCCTTCGACCCTAGTTCGGGGTCCACAACCCCGATAACCACATGTATGTCTGCTATCCCACCATTAGTGATCCAAGCTTTGGTCCCATTGAGAACCCATTCGTCTGAAGCTTCNTCATATTTTGCAGAGAGTCTGTAGCCACCTACATCTGAACCAGCATCTGGCTCAGAGGCACAGAATGCTCCAATCTTGAGATCCTTTGCGTCACCATAACATTGCGGGACCCACTCTATTACTTGATCTCGAGAACCTGAAGCAAGGATTCCTGCAGCCGCTAAACCTGACCCCATAATTGCCATTCCAATTCCTGCATCGCCCCAAAAGAGCTCTTCTATTGCAACCGGCATTGTNAGACCTGTGGGGTCATTAGACATCATTTCTGCCATGAACTCCCAACCATATAGACCGATCTCAGCAGCCTGTTGAACGATTGGGTAAGGAAATTCTTCCTTCTCATCCCACTCTTCTGCAGCAGGTCTCACTACATCTTCAGCAAACCCATGCACCCAACTTTGCAAACCGATCTGATCATCGCTTAGCTTTAAAGAAAAATCACTCATACTGGTTACCTCTTAGCGTTTATTTAAGTCTAGGGGTGTCCAAGCAGAAATAAATAGTGATATGCGTCTCATTGTNTCTAGGAAGTCTACGCNATAATGGAAATTCGCCATTAACATTCCATAAGAATGCAGATATGACTAACCAAGAGAAACTTCAGAAATCNTACAACCCTTCAGACGTTGAAGCAGCGATCAGTAACCTGTGGAACCAAAAGGGATCATTTGATGCCCTTGCAGGATCATCCAGTGATACGGCTTTCTCTATAGTTATCCCGCCACCGAATGTTACTGCTGCTCTCCATCTAGGTCATGCTTTAAATAACACATTGCAAGATGTACTCATCAGGTACCATCGCATGGCAGGATATTCAACGTTGTGGATGCCAGGAACAGANCATGCCGGAATCGCCACACAGACTGTTGTTGAGAAAAGACTAATTAATGATGGAACATCACGTCTTGAAATAGGAAGAGATGCCTTCGTTCAAAGAACCCAAGAATGGAAGAATGAATACGAGGAAATCATTATTGATCAACTAATCGCAATGGGAGCATCATGCGATTTTAACCGGACTAGGTTCACGATGGATGATCTCTGCGCAACAGCCGTCAGGCACGCATTTTTCACTCTCTNTAAAGACGGGTTGATCTACAGAGGAAAAAGGCTCGTCAATTGGGATCCAGTGACAATGACAGCTCTAGCAGACGACGAAGTGGAAATGGAAGAAATTGAGGGATCGATGTGGTACCTCAAGTATCCATTAGAGGACGANACGGGGTATGTGACTGTTGCTACCACTCGACCTGAAACGATGTTAGGGGACACAGCTGTGGCGGTGAACCCAAATGATCCTCGTGCATCCGAACTCGTAGGTAAAATGATTCGTTTACCAATTGTTGGAAGATTGATCCCTGTCATTGCTGACGACTACGTAATCATGGCAGATTCTGATAGCAGCGACCCGAAAGCACGATTTGCCTCAGGATTTCTCAAAGTAACACCTGCCCATGATCCCAATGACTGGGAGATAGGTGTNAGACACAATTTGGATGTTATAAATNTAATGGCTCCTGACGCATCAATATCGCAGAGTTACGGATGGGATGATAGTTCTGAAGAAGCTAAAGCGTTTCTTGGTCTCAGCAGAGATGATGCTCGCACTGCAATCATTGAATGGTTTAGTGAAAATAAGCTACTTGCTGAGGTGAAGCCCTACACTCATTCTGTTGGGCATTCGTACAGAAGCCACGTCCCCATAGAACCGTGGCTGAGTTCCCAATGGTATGTTGCCGTCACAGATGACAAATTACGCGGTTCTGCTTTGCGGGCTCAGGACCCCTCTCAGACTCCTGATCTCCCTCACGATGTTGAAGACCGCGGCAAAGATGATGGAGACGGAGAATTAACTTTTTATCCTGAGAGATATGCCAAGACATATTACTCTTGGCACGAGGGAATTAGAGACTGGTGTATTTCAAGACAATTATGGTGGGGGCATCAAATACCAGTATGGGTAAGAACAGTCCCAGAAAATGAAACTGAAGTCGAAGCAGACGAGAGTGATTGTGCAGTAGCTGACAGCGAGTGGGTAAGAAAAGGTGCTGCGCACAAAATACGACGAACCGAAGAGGGACTAATCGAAGAATCTATTTGCGTACCCCCTCAGAGCACCTTACAGCGACTAGAAAGGCCTGAAAGTATTTCAGAATCTGATTTAATTGACCTTCTTGAGAGTCAAGGATTTGAGCGTGATCCGGATGTGCTGGACACTTGGTTCTCTTCCGCCCTTTGGCCCTTATCAACGATGGGGTGGCCTTGGCCTGAAGAGTTCCCCGAGACTGCGGGTTTGCTAGATTTCTATAATCCCACATCTGTGCTTTCAACCGCACGTGAAATCATTACCTTATGGGTAAGTAGGATGGTCATGTTTAATCGCTACTTCCTCAACGGACGCCTCCCTTTCAAGGACGTTTTCATTCATGCAATGGTTCAAGATGGACATGGTCAAAAGATGTCGAAAAGTCTAGGTAACGGAGTGGATCCTCGTGACATTATCTTCAGCCATGGGGCAGACGCAATGCGATTTACCTTGGTGCAAATGACAACTGATACTCAAGATGTTCGGATGCCTGTTGAAATGGTATGCCCGCACTCAGGTGTATCCTTTGAACCAGAATTCGTGCGCACCCAAGCGGGACATCTAGTTGCTGCCCCTGTTCAGGTGTCTCCACAAGATGATAGCAAGCAAATGGTCAGCGCTTACGGTGCTGCTTCTGGAGTTGTTGAACCAAATAAACAAACACCGCTGGCGAGGAACACGTCATCCAAGTTTGATTTAGGAAGAAATTTCGCCAACAAGCTTTGGAATGCAACCCGATTTGCATTAAATAGAATTGATGAAGGGCTCGTTTCGGACATTGATCTAGGAAATAGGCCATTCATAGATAAATGGATTTTTGCGCGACTAGATGAAACGGTCCAAAAATTAGAGGAATCAATAGGAAAATATCAATTTAATATCTTTGCTGACACGCTTTATGATTTTGTTTGGCACGACGTCTGCGATCGGTATTTGGAAGCTGTAAAGCCATCTATTGATAGCGACCCTGATCAACAAATGGTTTTAGCTAACCTTCTTAATGCCGTACTAAGAATAATGCATCCGGTTTGCCCGTTTGTAACTGAAGCTCTTTGGCCGCACGTTCGTCAAGCAACGAGCTCTACCATCAAAGGTGTAGAACTGCCTGATACAGAGATACTTGCGAATGCTGCATGGCCAAAAATTGAGATAACCCAGAGTCTTTCGGCCTCTCTCATCAGTGACTTCAACAGTGCAGACCAACTCGTTTCGCTTGTCAGGTCTACGAGGGCAGAACAAAAAGTCAAACCAAAACAAACTATTGAACTTTACGCTCCGGATCCGGTACTTGACCTACTCAATAGGGTAAATGGGTATGTTCAGATTCTTGCGGGTATCGGAGAAGTCAAACCACTACTGGAAGCTCCGTCTGGTGATTCCACTGTTATTACTTTTGAAGGAACAGAAATAAAAATCTCAGGCTTAAGTAGTGATATAGACCTGAAAGCTCAAAAAATTCGTCTTGAAAAACTGATCGTTGATAAAGAAAAGCAAATTAATGGCTTCAAAGGGCGATTGAGCAACGAAGGTTATCTGACGAATGCTAAACCAGAAATCATTGAGGAAACGCGCAACTTGCTTGCTTTAGCGGAAGCAGATCTTGAGGCTGCACAAAGTTCTCTAGCCAACCTGGATTAGCATCAATTTACTTTTCTTGCTTAACCCATACAGTGCGCTGTGGGAATGGCATCTCGATACCTTCCTCATCAAAAGCTTCTTTAATACGAATCCTTAGCTCACGTGCCACAGCCCATTGCTCGGATGGGTCTGTCTTCGCAACCAGTCGAAGAGTAATACCATCGATACCGAGGTTCTGAACTCCCGTAACNTTAGGTTGCTCTATGATATCTCCTTCAACGAAGCTATCGTCCTGCCAAAGATCATCAGCGACATCTTGCATGACCTGCTGTGCTTTTCTCAAATCAGTATCGTAGGCAACATCTATATCCAGTACAGCTCTTGACCAAACTTGTGACCGATTCCCCACCCTCGCTATTTCACCATTTGGAATGTACCATACACTCCCATTTGTATCCCTGAGTATCGTCGTTCTGAGAGTCATTCTTTCTACTGTTCCAGAGGCGAGGCCAACATCAACGGAATCTCCTACTCCGTATTGGTCCTCTACAAGCATGAACATTCCTGATAAGAAGTCTTTAACTATAGATTGGGCGCCAAATCCAACTGCGACTCCGACAATACCGGCNCCTGCAATTAGTGGTCCGAGATTTATACCTATTTCACCAAGNGAAATGAGCACNGCTACNGTCCAGATNACTAAATTAGCAATACTTGAAAGGACNGAGGTTAAAGTTTCAGTCCTAGCTTTCGTCCTNAGTTCCGATTGCTCGCCCTGAAGGACATTGCTGGCTCGAACTTTGTCTGTAATCTTTTCGATTCCTTTAATCTTTTGTAATTGTGCAAGTGCTCGGTTCTCTCTCTCAGCAGTGAGACGCTCACCAAAATGCACGATAGCTCTTTTAACGATTCTTGAGCCTACGTAAGCCACCAGGAGAACAATAAGGATAGTCAATGGTTTATCGACAGCCCACCCGATTATTGATGAAAGCGTTGCATTTCCTGAAGCATCATAAACCCATTCACANATCTGACCAGGGTCATTNCCACANGCATCNATAAGATCATCATTNGCNGATTGCAAGGGAATTAAATCAAAGGACATAGAGAAATCGTAGAGAGTTCGGTCTTCATCTTTGGTGATGGTCACAAAAAAAATATGTACAAAGCTCAAATAATCTCGAAGGAAAAGAATTAGTAGTATTTATTATGGTAATTTCATATATTTTATTATAATAAAATTATGAAATTATTATNTTTTCATGANCATGAGTGATTTACGTATCGGGCAAGTAGCCAACCTTCTTGCAATTAGTACTGACACTGTAAGAACTTGGATAGATGACGGAAAAATTCCATCTAGCAGAACCAGCGGAGGGCACAGAATTATCAAGGGTTCAGATCTTGCCAGTTTCTTAACAAAGTCTGACAACGACCCCTCTGTCACTTCGCATTTATCGGCCCGAAATCGATTTTTAGGCATAGTTACAAATGTAAAAAAAGACAATGTAATGGCTCAAATTGAGATACAAGCAGGCGGCCAAAGAATAGTTTCCCTGATCTCNTCGGAGGCCGCTGAGGCAATGAAACTAAAACCTGGAGTTATTGCCGCAGCAGTTATCAAGTCAACAAATGTTGTTGTTGAACTCCCCTGACTTCACACCGAAGGATAATTTTCAAAATGAAACTATTCGCAAGTACATGCCTCGGAATTTCTTTATTAGGGTTTTGTCTTTCCTGCTCTGCATCAAGTGACTCTCTCNAAGTTCTAGCAGCGGCATCCCTAACAGAAGCGTTTGAGGAGATNGCTNACGAGTTTGAAAATAAAACAGGAAATAAAGTTNCACTTTCATTTGCCGGAAGCTCCTCANTAGCAGCTCAAATAGAAGACGGTGCNCCAGCAGACGTAATTGCACTTGCCGACGAAGAGACGTTTGAACGAGTTAAGCAATCTGGTCGCCTTACCCAGCATGACGAAACTATTTTTGCTACAAACTACCTAACTATAATTACACCCATTGGGAACCCAGCATCAATAAAAGAGATTTCTGACCTCGAGAGAAACATGGTTGCTCTTTGCCAGGAACAAGTGCCGTGCGGCCGTCTCACGAAAGCAATCACAACCTCATTACTCATTGAGATTCAACCAGCAACNTGGGAGCCAAATGTAAGATCGGTCAGAACAAAAGTAGAATTGGGAGAAGTTGATGCAGGGGTCGTATATGTCACTGATGTGACAAACCGAGTTGTTTCGATTCCAATAAAAGAAAGCGAACAGATAAAAACTAGATATCCGATTGCGATAATAGACAACGCAAAACCCTCCTCCGGAGAGTTCGTTGATTTCATTCTCTCTCCCAACGGGCAAAGAATCCTAAACCGTCTTGGGTTCGGGGAACCTCAGTGATGCGATCAATTCACCGACCGACACCCTTTGGTCTTCTGGTAGTAGCTGCTTTAGGTTTTGCATTACTTGCAATCCCTTTTCTTGGGTTAGCTCAGCGCACCCCCTGGTCATCTTTTGCTCAAATAGCAACGGAAGAAACTGTTCTTCGATCTATCAGNCTCTCAATGATCATTGCAACAAGTTCTGCTTGCATTTGCGTGATCTTGGGAATCCCACTCGGTTTGGTTTTAGCTAAAGCTAAATTTAANGGGTTGAAAGTAGTAAGAGCAATTGTTCTTTTGCCTATGGTTCTCCCTCCAGTTGCTGGTGGAACGGCGTTACTATTTGCACTTGGAAGAAAAGGTTTCATAGGAGAGAAATTAAATAGCTGGTTTGGAATAACCCTTCCGTTCACAACTGCAGGTGCGATAATAGCTGCGACATTCGTTGCTCTGCCCTTCTTTGTCCTATCCATCGAGTCGTCCGCTACTGAACTAGATTCAAAATTAGAGGAAGCATCACTCAACTTAGGAGCTACTCCGACAAGAACCTTCTTCATGATAACTCTTCCAATGTTGCGAAGCTCGATATTAGCCGGCATCGCTCTCTCATGGGCAAGAGCACTCGGCGAATTCGGTGCGACGATTACATTTGCAGGTGATAACCCCGGACAAACTCGAACCTTACCTTTACAACTATTTGTGGCATTAGAAACCAATCCTGATAGAGCAATGGTGATAGGCATGCTAATGGTGGTGATCTCTCTGTCTGTTCTTGTCACACTTCGAGGGAACTGGCTAGGTCACAGATGACAGGAATCTATTTATCCGGGAAGACTAGACTTGGAACAGAAGAGTTTGATTATGTATTTGAAACTGGGAGCCATAAACGAATATCAGTTATAGGCCCAAACGGATCGGGGAAAACAACATTACTGCGGTTGATTGCCGGCCACGAATGTCTATTATCAGGCTCACTAAAGATTGATGAAGCTATCTTCGACGAACCAGTTTCAGAATTCTTCCTTGCGCCGCATCTCAGAGAACTTGTCTTACAACATCAGGGAGGAAGCGTGTTTCCTCACTTAACGGTTGAAGCCAACGTTGCTTTCCCCTACCGAGCAAAAGGGTATTCAAAAAGAAATGCTTACTCGCTCGCTAGTGAAACCCTTACAGATTTTGGGTTATCAGAACTCAAAGATAAATACCCGAAGCAACTATCGGGAGGACAGACTGCACGCGTTTGCTTAGCTCGATCTTTAACCAGGCGGCCAAAACTACTGTTACTTGATGAACCTACGTCGGCACTTGACGTTGAGTCAGTAAATCAAATCCATCAGATACTTCACAGGTTAGACACAACACTCTTGCTTGTTTCCCATGACCCTGTTGAAGTGCTCAAACTATCAGATTACATAATTGCTCTTGAACGCAATGAGGTCATTCAGTTTGGCGACTTGGAATCAATCATTCAACGGCCTGCAAGCCCATGGCTGAGTAAGTTTTTTGATCTAAACCTACTCTCAGGGGTAGCAACAGGCCTTGAATTTACATCTGATTGTGGCGAACGTCTCCAATTGCCTCAACATCACTTCGGAAACGTACAAATAAGTTTCCCTAGTTCAGCTGTTTCACTCCACCTTTCTCCCCCAACTGGTTCTCCTCGCAACAAGTGGAAGACCACGATTGCCGGCCTTGATAGGAAGGATAACTTAGTCAAAATCAAACTGAGTGGCTCATTTGATTGCCATGCAACAATAACACTTGCATCATTTCAGGAATTAGAGATTGCCTTAGGAAATACAATCTGGGCCTCTGTAAAAGCTACCGAGTTAAACGTGCTTCCGAACACCATCCCTGCTAAAACTTGAGCATGCAGTCGTTCTCCACAGCTGACCTACTTGATGAGTACCCTGAGTCAATTGTGCTTATGGAAAATTTCGTTTCCTATGGTGAAGTATCAACATTCTTCGGTAAAGCGAAGACAATCGTCGCACCGGAGGACAACTCTTTAGTTCGTCAAGCACTTGAAACAAAAGGAAATAATCAAGTTCTTGTAATAGACGGAGGAGCGTCCCGAGCCTGCGCATTAGTTGGAGACCAGTTAGCTTTGCTAGCCATTGAAAATGAATGGGCTGGTATCATCGTGAATGGATACATCAGAGACTCGGCAGTCATCGCAGAAATGCCTATAGGTATAAAAGCTCTCGGAACAAACCCAAGGAAAAGTATCAAAAAGAATCGCGGGGAAGTTGATATCCAGTTAACTATTGCACAGATTCCAATAAAACCGAGAAGTTGGATTTACTCGGACGCTGACGGGATTATCATCTCAGAACACAACCTTCTTGCCTCTGAACAAAAAAACTAAAAAATATTCAACAACTATTGACACGGGTGTAGTTACACGGCTGTAATTATATATCCAACCACTTTTTAACGAGGAGAAGCGGTTGGGTAACTGAAGTCTTGAATCCAAAGAGTAGCGGAAGAGAATTCAGAGCAAGAACCATATAAGACTGGTTCTCTAGTTGGGGACATTTGAGGAGAAATGATGGCACTATCGGAACCATCCATTGAGAAAGAAAATAAAAAACAAACTACAGAAGAAAAACTCGATGGGAGTGACCAAGGTAGCGTTCAGGTCATAACCGGGCCAACTGAAATTGAGGGATCCGATTCCGAAAACGCGAACGGGGCAAAAGCTAAGTCTGAACAAAGTACAACAATGCGTGTTCGTAAACGAAACGGAGATCTTGAAGAAGTAGATGTCAACAAAATCGTAAACGCTGTAGCACGTTGTGCTGAAGGGCTTATGGGAGTAGACCCTATGCGAGTCGCCACACGAACAATATCAGCGCTTGCAGATGGAGCGACTACAAGAGAACTTGATGAGTTATCAATACGGACAGCTGCTGGATTAATTGTTGAAGAACCTCGATACTCAAGACTTGCTGGGCGCCTGTTATCCACATACATAGATAAAGAAGTAAGGAACCAAAATATCCCATGGTTCACTGAATCGGTTATAAGAGGCCACGAACTCGGAGTAATCGGTGATAACGCGTTGGCTTTTGTACTTGACAATGCCTCTACCCTTAACGCAGCAATAAATTCAGGCAGAGATAAGAACTTTGAATTCTTCGGCCTCCGCACAGTCTACGACCGCTACCTCCTACGACACCCAGAGACTAGAGATGTAATAGAAACGCCACAATATTTCTTTCTTCGAGTCGCTTGCGGACTTTCCCAAGATGTTGACGAAGCAGTCGCATTCTACGACTTAATGTCCTCCCTAGCTTATCTTCCCTCTAGTCCCACACTTTTCAATTCTGGAACCACTCACCAACAACTCTCAAGTTGCTATCTTTTGGATTCTCCTGAAGATTCACTCGAAGGTATTTACAAGCGATATACAGACATCGCCCAGCTCTCAAAATTTGCTGGTGGCATCGGAGTCGCATGGCATCGCATAAGAAGTAAAGGAAGCCTTATCAAAGGTACTAATGGGCTCTCAAACGGTATAGTCCCTTGGTTAAAAACTCTGGATAGCTCAGTCGCCGCCGTAAACCAAGGGGGAAGAAGAAAAGGTGCTGCTTGCATCTACCTTGAAACATGGCATGACGACATAGAAGAATTCTTAGAACTNAAACAAAATACTGGGGACCATGCAAGAAGAACTCACAACCTAAACATTGCAAACTGGGTACCAGACCTCTTCATGAAACGAGTTGAAAACAANTGGCAGTGGAGTTTATTTGACCCCCAAAAAGTCCCTCACCTAACTGACTTATTCGGCGAGGAGTTTGAAAAAGCATANATTGANGCAGAAGAAGCAGAACTATACGAACGACAAGTNGATGCTCAAGATCTTTATCTAAAAATGATGCGGACATTAGCTGAAACTGGAAATGGTTGGATGACGTTCAAGGACTCATCAAATCAAAAATGCAATCAAACCTCTGATAAGAAATCTGAGAANGATTACNACGGTGGTACTCGTGTAGTGCACTTATCAAACCTATGCACTGAAATAATCGAAGTAACAAACCAATCAGAAACAGCTGTATGCAACTTAGGGTCTCTGAACCTCGGATCTTTCGTAACTACCGACGAAGTAGCAGCATTTGATTATGAAGAATTAGGAAAAACTGTAAGGCAAGTAATCCCATTTCTTGACCGTGTAATNGANATTAATTTCTACCCAATTAACGAGGCAAGTAACTCAAATAACCAATGGAGGCCAGTCGGTTTGGGCATGATGGGNCTNCAAGACGTTTTCTTCAAAATGCAGATTCCATTTGACTCTGAAGAAGCAAAAGAAATATCAGCAAGAATAAGCGAGGAAATATATTTCAATGCCTTATGGGCATCAACTGAACTCGCNGAAAAGAATGGTGCTCATGATACNTTTNCAATGACGCGAGCTGCCAAAGGCGACCTCCAATTTGATCTTTGGGGNGTTGAACCAACANATCACGAGCGTTGGACNGGCCTACGCCAAAGAATTGCAGAGCACGGGNTACGNAACTCNCTTATGATAGCTATAGCTCCCACTGCAACAATTGCTTCAATAGCTGGATGCTACGAGTGTATTGAACCCCAGGTTTCTAATTTATTTAAACGCGAAACTCTCTCGGGAGAATTTATGCAAATCAATAAATACCTCGTCCATGAGTTGCAAGAGCGAAACCTNTGGGATGAAGAAATGAGAACAGAACTAATCCGAAGTGANGGTTCTGTGCAAACCATTGAAAGAATCCCTNACGACTTGAANTCTGTGTATCGAACAGCGTGGGAAATACCAATGAAATCCCTTATCGAAATGGCTGCTGATAGAGGCGCCTATATTGACCAAAGTCAATCATTAAACCTTTTCATGGAATCACCAACNATAAACCGGCTTAGTTCTATGTATATGTTTGCNTGGAAGTCAGGNATTAAGACAACCTACTACTTNAGGTCTCGCCCCGCTACGCGAATTAATCAAACTACAGTCACTACTTCAAGCCCAACACCATCAGGGGGGGACGGGCTAACTAATAAAACAGCTGAAGAGCTCGCTTGTTCACTAGAAAACCCCGAATCATGCGACTCATGTCAATAACCGGAAACAAATAAAGGATAATAAAGAAATGGCCCTTGCCAACGAAAATAGTTTTGCAATTGACCCCAACGAATTGCAANCANNTGAACANATTGATNATGACATAAACCATGCAGCCCGACCAGATAANATNTTGGANCCTGGCTTCAACCTCACNCTACGNCCAATGAAATACCAAGTATTTTTTGATATGTATAAAGACGCTATTAAAAATACTTGGACTGTAGACGAGATAGATTTCTCTGATGATCATGTTGATCTGAGAAACATGCAAGCAAGNGAAAAGCACCTAATCAGNCGTCTAGTAGCATTTTTTGCTACAGGNGACTCAATAGTTTCAAATAACCTCGTACTGAATCTATANAAACATATCAATGCCCCTGAAGCCAGAATGTANCTGAGNAGGCAACTTTACGANGAAGCCCTTCACGTCCAGTTNTATCTAACCCTATTGGATTCTTACATACCAGATATGAAAGAACGTGAAGAAGCNTTTGCAGCTATNCACAATATCCCCTCGATCAAACAAAAGGGAGACTTTTGTTTTAAGTGGATGGGAACGATGGAGTCGCTAGANGAACTCACAAACGAGGATGAACAACGCACCTTCCTNAGGAATTTAATTTGCTTTGCTGCTTGTATAGANGGACTCTTCTTCTTTGCCGCTTTCGCATACGTATATTTCCTGAGAGATAAAGGTTTNTTAANTGGNCTAGCAGCGGGAACAAATTGGGTNTTCAGAGATGAAAGTGCCCATATGAATTTCGCATTTGAGGTCGTTCGGACTGTTCGGAATGAACANCCAGAACTTTGGACAACAGACTTAGTTGAAGATATTAAAAAAATGTTAAGCGANGCCGTAGATTGNGAAATGAAATTTGCAGATGACGTCCTTGGAGGCGGGATNACTGGAATGAGCCTTTCCGATACACGCGAATACCTTCAGTTTGTTGCTGATTCACGACTCCAACAATTNGGAATTGAACCAATATACGGNTCAAAAAACCCGTTTGACTTTATGGCATTACAGGATGTTCANGAACTAACAAACTTCTTTGAGAAAACTGTAACTGCCTACCAAGTCGGGGTTGAAGGAGAAGTTGAATTCTCTGACGACTTTTAGTTCTCCAGTCCCCCAACTGGAATCAAGCCAAGCCCGGTGCGAAAGCATCGGGCTTGAGCTCCTTTTATGATGACTCTTTAAATAAAGCGAGTATNGNTTTTGCTGCTTCGGTAGCAGATAGATCACCATTTAATACTTGCTCTTCGGTTTCAGAGACTGNTTGAGCAATAGAGGCTTCATTTCTCAAGTTATGTATTAACTGGTCTTCAACCATGGACCACATCCATCGAATCTGCTGTTGTGACCTTCGCTTACTCCAAGCACCNGTCTCTTGAGCATGTGTATGNTGATCGCTTATGTGATCCCAAATATTAGAAACTCCTTGACCNGTTAACGCTGAACAAGTGAGAACAGGTGTAGCCCAGTGNGACCCAGCATTCGATAANANCNCCATAGCTGATTGATAATCTCGCGCTGATTGTTTAGCNNGTANTTCATTTTCTCCATCTGCTTTATTGACTGCGATCAGGTCTGCTAACTCCAGNACTCCTTTCTTTATACCTTGAAGAGAGTCCCCCGACCCNGGTAATANCAGAAGAAGAAAAAAATCTACCATTTCCGATACNGTNACTTCGCTCTGACCTACCCCTACTGTNTCTATNAAAATCACATCAAAGCCGGCTGCTTCNAGAATAAGCATTGTTTTCTGAGTTCCNCTGGAGACACCCCCTANAACCCCTGAAGATGGTGAGGGTCTGATAAAAGCATTTGGGTCGGTNGACAAACGCTCCATCCGTGTCTTATCNCCTAGTATTGAGCCTCCAGAAATTGAACTTGANGGATCGACTGCAAGCACAGCNACTNTGTGNCCTCTTGANGTCAAATANNTTCCTAATTCGTCAATGAATGTGCTTTTCCCAACTCCGGGAGAGCCGGTAATCCCNACTCGGAGAGNTGTTCCTGTTCGTGACGAAATGACTTTAAGAAGATTGTCAGCAGTCTCCAAATCTGAAGTGCTAGAACTCTCAACAAGTGTTATCGCCTTTGATANCCANGTTCGATCTCCTGANATAACACCGGNNGTGATGAGTTCCAACTCATTATCCTGCATAACTAGCCAATCGACTTNAGAAGATCAATAGCTGCNTCAGATATNACAGTTCCGGGTGGGTAAATNGCGGTTGCNCCCGCATCATATAGTTCTTGAAAGTCTTGCGGTGGCACTACCCCNCCTACAACGATAAGGATATCGTCACGCCCAAGNTCACTTAGTTGGGCTTTTAACTCTGGNACAAGTGTTAAGTGGCCTGCGGCAAGAGAGGAGACGCCAACAACGTGGACATCAGCTTCAACGGCTTGTTTAGCAGCTTCTTCGGGGGNCTGAAANAANGGGCCNATATCNACATCAAAGCCTAAATCAGCAAAAGCTGTGGCTATNACCTTTTGCCCTCGGTCATGACCATCNTGNCCTACTTTAGCAACTAGNATTCTNGGCCNGCGGCCGTGATTTTTTGCGAATTCTTTNGTCTCTGATCGTACTAACTCTATTTGCTCNTTATTTTCTCCCACTTCGTTACGATACACNCCTGAAATTATTTGTATTTGTGATTTATGCCGATCAAATACCTTTTCTAAAGCATCACTGATTTCTCCAACGGTAGCAAACTCTCGGGCTGCATCTATGGACAGNGCAAGCAGGTTNCCGTCTTGTTCAGCTCCATTNGTTAGACGCTCAAGTGCGGCTTGNCATGCCTNTTCATCTCTTGCTTCTCTNAGCTCGATAAGTTGTTGAATTTGTTGTTGCCTNACCTCGCGGTTATCAACTTGGAGAATTTCCACATCATCTTCTTTATCAAGTCTGAANTTATTTACTCCAATGACTGGTTGAACNCCNGAATCAATTCTTGCCTGAGTTCTCGCAGCTGCTTCNTCAATTCTCAATTTAGGGATTCCAANATCGATTGCCTTTGCCATCCCNCCAGCATCTTCTATTTCCGAGATGTGCTTCCATGCACGATTNGCTAAGTCATGGGTGAGGCGTTCAATGTAATATGAGCCTCCCCAAGGGTCAACAACTCGAGTAGTACCTGATTCATGCTGAAGGAAAAGCTGTGTATTCCTTGCAATTCTGGCNGAGAACTCTGATGGTAATGCTAGTGCTTCATCAAATGAGTTTGTATGGAGGGATTGCGTGTGCCCTTGTGTAGCGGCCATAGCTTCAATNCAGGTCCTNATAATATTCGTGTAGACGTCTTGAGCAGTGAGACTCCAACCGGANGTCTGNCTATGAGTGCGTAAAGATAGTGACTTNGGATTCTTAGGTTGAAATTGGCTAACAAGCTTTGTCCAAAGTAACCGAGCTGCTCTTAANTTAGCGACTTCCATNTANAAGTTCATTCCAATACACCAGAAGAAACTTAATCGAGGAGCAAANGCATCTATGTCCAAACCTGCACCAAGCCCNGAGCGGATATATTCAACNCCATCTGCAAGGGTGTATGCCATTTCTANGTCAAGAGTCGCTCCTGCCTCTTGCATNTGGTAGCCCGATATNGAAATNGAATTGAACTTTGGCATCTCTGTTGACGTGAACGCAATGATGTCNGANATAATTCGCATTGAAGGTTTNGGAGGATAGATAAAAGTATTCCTGACCATGAATTCTTTTAGNATGTCATTTTGAATTGTCCCAGCGAGTTGTTTTGTAGACACTCCCTGTTCTTCTGCTGCGAGGACGTAAAGAGCAAGAACTGGAAGAACAGCCCCGTTCATAGTCATTGAGACGCTCATTTTATCCAATGGGATCCCATCAAATAATTGCCTCATATCAATGATGGAGTCAATGGCAACTCCCGCCATACCNACNTCTCCAGATACNCTCGGGTTGTCAGAGTCGTATCCGCGGTGAGTTGGTAGGTCAAAAGCTACAGAAAGCCCTCTTTGTCCAGCCGCCAAGTTACGACGGTAAAAGGCATTAGANTCAGCAGCNGTAGAAAATCCAGCATATTGGCGAATTGTCCATGGCTGATTTACATACATNGTTGGGTAAGGNCCTCGTAANAANGGGGGGAAACCCGGCAAAGTATGAACNAANTCAAGGGATTGGAGNTCATCTTTTGTATANANCGGCTTTATGGGAATTCCTTCAGGNGCATGCCAGACATATTCTTCTGGACTTGTCTNTAAATNCTNAGANAGCAANTCATTCCAGTCACTGGCTTTATNGNCATCTGTTACAGGAAGAGGGGAANAGGGAATGGAGCCAAAATCAGGAACCGGCATTACGTCTCCTCAGCATTTCGGAATATGTCTGAAANTCTNAAATCCAGATNCTCACTATTGCCATNATNAACTGACCTAGGATAGGGNTCCCTTNGGAGCTNAGTTGCTAATTCCTCCCGAAATGAATTCACTCCAATNAGAANCTTCTCTTNNGACAAGACTTGAGATGTATAATCNTCTCTTGAGAGATGTGCCTGTTCGGCATAAGAACCCGAAATAACTTGATGTTTGAATCCCCCACTTGATTCATAATCTTGAAATCTTTCCCATGATTTCTCTGCTATGTCAGCCGAGAGTGACTCAACNTACCATGANCCACCAGCAGGGTCTACGACCCGATGGATATTTGATTCCTCCATAAGCACTAGATGAGTNTTCCTGGCTAGCCTCAACCCAAATTCATTTGGTATTCCGAAAGCACTATCAAATGCAGGAATGGAAATNATATCAGCTCCGCCAGTNGCCGCAGAAAAGCAACNAANTGTTGTTCGTAACAGATTCACCCACGGGTCATCTCGAGATATTAAATAATCTGGAGTTTGAGCTTGTATTTTTATTTGAAAGCTCTCTACCCCGCAGGCCTTTCCAATATTCAGTAAAAGAAGTCTCAATGCGCGNAGTTTAGCAATNTCAAGAAATTGNTCAGTNCCCACTGAAACAATAATCAAACACTGTTTCAAAGCTACTTCCATCCCGATACCGGCTCTTTCCATAGCTCGTAAATAAACAACAACCGTTGAGAGAACCCCAGCAATTTCNGTAACTGTATCAGCACCGAGTTGNGCGTATTNCAAACCATTAATTCGGAATGTAGTTGCTTTCGTAAAGTTGTTAGAAACTTCGCCCGCTAGTTCAGCGCCACCAGCNAGATACGATTCAAAATCACTAATTTCAAGTGANTTACTCAAAAGTTCCCCNAGAGGATCAACCCCAAGATCAAATATATTTCCAGATGATTCCGGCAACTTATTCGATAGANAATCAACTAGTTGAGAAGCAGCTGAAAGACTTTCNCGNNTACACGANAGACCGATTCCTGCCATGTCAAGCATAATCCCGTCTAGAACTTTCTGAAATGGAATCNTCTCAGTTTCCTCAATTGCCAGNTCGATGCTCCTNGCTCCTCGAGAGAGATCTTCCAGAATTAGNGAATTCGCTGAGCTAGCATCCGTAATCCAATGACGTTGGCGAATATCCCAACCTTTAATATTCCCTNNCGGATTTGAGGAACGTAAACCAATACCTTCTGACACCTCATCTAATAAGCCATCAGTCATTTCATCCGTATAGATGGGGTTTATGTGTAAGCCACCTGCTAAATCAGAGTGCAAGACCTCCTGTATGTTGCCTTCTCCTACAACAGCCTCGGCCGCCTTCAACCAAGCTTCGAATTCAGGATTTCCAGCACGATCCCAAAACACAATTTCATCTTCTGACATAGTTCCACAATAGGCGTTTATTGAAGAACATTCGCACTTTTCTTTGACAGCATTGAGCAACTGTCACCCACACTAAAATGTGACATCCTGCATAGTGACAAAAGACACCGCCTCTTCACGAGCANTAANTGCTCAAATGAGGCAGAATACATATGGNCTTAANNANNGNNCCCCCCNANCAAAGGATTAATAATGGCAAAGAAATCAAATCACCATTTACAATACGCTGATTTTGCCTTTGCGGCCTCAGCAACTCCTCAAGAACTTGAAACCCTCTGCAGACTAACTACTCGCATAGACGTCAAAAAGGGAAGCATTCTNATGCATCAAGGTGCATTCGGAAATGAAGTTCTCTTACTGGTCCATGGACAGCTAGTCATTGAGAAAGACGGAAAGCTGNTAGCATCTATCGCTCCAGGCGCCGTTGTTGGNGAGAGAGCCGTCATTCTAAATGAACCAAGAGATGCGACCGTCCGAGCNGCTTTNGATTCAACCATATTAGCTATGTCACGAAGTGAATTTAATACCCTNTTGGCTGAATGCCCAAGTATCGCTAGAAATATACTTGAAGAGGCACTAACTCGAGCATAGTAAGTATCAATTAAGACACAGGGAGATCGCCGCCTCATAAGTGGCGATTGGATACCTATTTAAAGTAAGTGAACATCAAGAAAGCTACCAAATGACAGCGACTCATGGAAACCGCACTACTTCCGCTGACGTAGTTGATGTCAGTGCGCCAGGTGCTATTCCGTACGTTGAACTGTCGGCCACAAATTTTGGTGAGATATTATCTCTCACAGAGTCAATCACAAATCAAGGTTGGGTNGTTACTACACCTGCTGGACCGATGGTGCTCGGTTACAAACAGATCAAGTCTATTCTTAGAAATCCTNAATGGATATCACTACTTTCAAGCTTCACTGCATTAGACCAAATGGAAAATGGCATTTCCGATTTNAACGTGATGCTTGAACAAGCTCAGCGAATTGTTCCCGAAATTCCTTCGACCGTCAGAATGCGCCCCAACGTCTTGTCCGTAGAAGGNGAAGACCATAAACGACTTCGGCGACTTGTTAATTCTTCATTNACCTCTGGCAATACAAACAAACATCGTGCATTCATGAAAAATCATGCAGACAACTTGGTTTCAAAAATACTTGAGAACGGAGGAGGGGAACTTGTATCGGAATTCTGTCGCCCTTTTCCTGTTCCAGTGATTTGCCGTATCCTCGGGGTTGATGACAATGACTGGAAACTATTTGACGAGTGGGCTGACATCATATTTTCAGCCCTCGACGCCGACATCGAGTCTGTTATAGGGCGTTTAGGAGAGATATCAAANGCTCAAAGGGATCTTGACGCGTACGTCCAAAACCTAATCATCAAGCGNAGCAATGCACCAGAAGACGATTTACTTACTGAACTAGTTCAAAGTCATTATGACGAAGACCGCCTATCGCATGATGAATTGAGCGCAATGGTTGAAGCCATATTACTTGCAGGGACCGATACCACGCGAAACCAATTGGGAGCAACAATCGCGGTGTTGGCTGACCACCCAGACCAATACCAAGCATTAAGAAATGATCCTTCACTCATTCCCGCAGCTGTAGAAGAGTCACTTCGATACATTAGCGCCGTTCGCACAACTGGTCGTTTAGCCACGACTGATCAAGTAATCGATGGAATTCTGTTTCCTGCTGGATCAACTGTACTTCTGGGGCTTCACGCAGGAGGCCTTTCTGAAGCAGAAGAACATGGCTTCGAGTTCAATATCTTTAGGGAAAGTGGCTGCCCTCATTTAGCTTTTGGGTCCGGAGCCCATCACTGCCTTGGTGCCTCACTTGCTCGCGCTGAGTTACAAGAAGCCTTAACCTCTTTTGTTGAAAAGGTTTCTTCATATGAACTTGTGTCACCAGTTGAGTGGAAACCTCTTTCAATGGGAATCTGGGGTCCGGCAAAACTTGAGATCAAAATTTTAGCTGAAGGTAAAAGTAACAAATCACAAAATCAAACAGACTTCAAAACAACAGTAAAAGTAGAGTCAAAACTTGAAAGTAACGAATCTTCAGAGGTCGTCAATCAGTGGATCAGGGAAGCAGATGAGACGCGGCGGACTTTGCGCCTATCAATACCAGGCTTAATAAGGAAGCCAAAATTTCCNCCCTTNACTCGCTTGCTAACTACAGTGATCCGTTTCGGGAAAGCTTTCNTAGTGTGGAAAATNCGAGACCGCAAAGCAGANGGACCAGAAAAACAAGCTCNCCTTTATGAAAGGCTGCGTCATGTTGCCGAACTTCAAGGCCCCACCTACGTCAAACTCGCTCAACTAATATCAGCAGCGGAAGGAGTCTTCCCTGAAGCTCTGGTTGCTGAATGCAAAAAATGCAGAGATCAGGTGTCCCCTGAGCCATGGGCTGAAGTTTCTAAAGTCCTCAACGACGAGTTAGGAAATAGAAGATCAGACATCGTTTCGGTGAATCAGATTCCTNTCGCTGCTGCCTCAATCGCTCAAGTGCATGAGGCAGTGCTGAGAAACGGTTCAGAGGTCGTAATAAAGATACAACGACCAGGGATACGAAAAAAAGTTATAGACGATCTAAAAGTAATGGCTTGGGTCGCTCCAAAACTTGTAGGAAAAATACCGGTCGCTGCACTTGCGAATCCCCCTGCACTCGTTGAACTCTTCGCTGAAACAATCTGCGAGGAATTAGATTTCAAACTCGAAGTGGCTAACTTATTTGAGATCAAAAGAGTTCTGTACTCAAATTTGAANCAGGAGTGGGAAATTCCCGACCCTGAGCTCGAACTTGTTACCGAACGCGTGATAGTTATGACCAAGATATCTGGAGTATCATTAGGCGATTCAATAGCCATGGGAATCGACAGTGAAAGCAGTTCCGTTGTTTTTCGCCAGATGGTTGAAGGCCTCTTAGAGGGCGCTGTTATCCACGGTATTTTCCATGGGGACTTTCATGCAGGAAACGTCTTCCTAAATGAAACAGGGAAAATAGGTCTTGTGGATTTTGGGATAACTGGTCGGCTTGATGGTACTCGCAGACAGGCATTTCTCAGGTACGTAGTCGGTCTGATGACCGGTGACGTGGAATCCCAAGTCGTTGGGATAAAAGACCTNGGGGCTTTTCCGGAAGATGCAGACATAGGTCTTTTAATAAATGAATTCCAACTTGAGCGAAANAACTTTGACCCTCTAGAGCTATCAGAAGAAGAATTTATTGACGAATTTCGAGGTCTCATCAAAGGTCTACTTGCTGAAGGTGCACGTATTCCCAAAGAACTCATGCTCTTCGTAAAAAACTTTGCTTACCTGTCATCAGTAATGCAGGAACTAGACCCTGACATGGACCTACTCAACGAATTCTTGGAAGTCGCCTCTGCTTTCTTCGGCAGAAACGGGGTACGAGTCGCAACTGAAATAGGGTTTTCACTTAGCGCTGATGATGTCAGCGATATAACCTTCAGAAGAGTTGCTGGCATACGAGAGAATGTCCCTTCCTTAACATGGAAAGAACTAGGTGAGCGAAGAAATTCTCTAATGGACAGAATAGATAGAAGGTCCATTAAGCAAATTATTGAATGAGTTAATATCGTCCTTTAGCCTTATGTAAGCCAAATGAAAGCAAGCAGAGGAGCTTTTATGAATTCATTCGAAAAACCAGTTGTTGATGTCCCTTTTGAAGGGANTCCTCCGATTGAATTAGTACTAGATGATTTAATCATCGGCGATGGGGCAGAGTGCGAGCCAGGGCAAATTATTAGNGTAGATTATGTCGGTATCTCATGGTCAACAGGTATTGAATTTGATTCATCATGGTCTCGAAGCGAAGTTTTTGCATTCCATCTCGGAGCAGGACAAGTTATTTCAGGGTGGGATGAAGGCTGCACGGGAATGAGGGTCGGAGGACGCCGGAAACTAATAATCCCCCCAGCAATGGGATACGGTTCACAAGGTGCTGGAGGCGTTATAGCTCCTAATGAGACACTTGTTTTTATCGTTGACCTAAGAAGCATCGGCTAGTTTGGAGGATGCAATGAAAGAGAATGAACTTAAAGGGAAAGTAGCAGTAGTAACAGGCTCTAGTCGAGGAATCGGAAGAGGAATCGCTGTCGGATTAGGAGAAAAGGGGGCAACTGTTTATGTAACGGGAAGGTCAAAAGGGGGTGGTCCCTTGACGATCGATGAAACTGCCAAGATGGTTAATGAAGCTGGAGGCGTGGGGGTACCAGTATCGGTGGACCTTGGAGATGATGAACAAATCGTGAGGTTGTATCAACAAATAGAAAGTGACCACGGCAGATTAGATATTCATGTGAACAACGCTTTTAAGATCCCTAACCCACCTGTTTGGGGTGGAAAATTCTGGGAGCACCCTATTCAAGTGTGGGATGACCAAGTCGGAATCGGCCTCCGTGCAGCATATGTAGCGAGTGTTCATGCAACGAAACTAATGATGACGGGCACCGATTCTCTGAAATTTATTGTGAATATCTCCTCGAGCGGATCTGAACGCTACGCCCTGAGCGCGAGTTATGGAATCGCTAAGATGGGCACAGACCGCCTCACTCGTGATTTTGCAGTTGAAGGTAAAGAAGATGGACTTTGCGTTATAGGTCTTTGGCCCAGTCAGGTATTAACGGAATTCATTATAGAAAGTATTGAAAAGGGTGATATAGAATTGGATGAAGAGAACTCTGAAACCCCGCTCTATACCGGAAGAGTGATAGCTAGACTTGCCACAGATGAACAGCGGTTCGAACGGAATGGACAAGTTTTAACTACAGCTGAATTAGCAGCACATTACGACATCAAAGATGAACGTGGTAAACAGCCTAAAGGTAAGCGTAATCCCACATTATTCAGAGAAATAATCTAACCGTACACTTATTCGGGCTTATTAGGTGACTCAACTAGACGTTTTGGTGGAGAGTGGGAGCCAGGTTCTCTGCTTCGAACAATGCAAGATTGACTTCCAATTGCACACAAACTTCCATCTTCTGACCAAATATGAATAACACCATGCCCGAACCCACTAGCTATCGCATCGACTCTAATATCAAGCAAGTACCAATTACTAGGAACCAGATCAATTACTCTCAAAGTGTTATCAAGGCTTGTTGACCCTGCTTTTCCCTGTTGTATGAAGCTGATACCCATAGGTACATAGTCACCCAACACAGCAAATGTAGCTGCTGATGGCTCTAGTAGCTCTGGCATCCGACTCCAAACTGCTATTCTGCCGGGTTCAATTTCAGTTGGTTCTTTAGCTCCAAGCGGCAAGGCCCATCTTTGTTCAATTCGCGAATCAAGCGAATCATTAACAGTTGAAAATCGTTCTCTTATCGGGCATGTCGCTGGCTTTTGAACTTCTGGAGGCAGACAATAGGTTTTCTCCTCAGGGTATGATCGAGTACCTAACGCAGCGTTGACCGTAATAATTTCTGTTCCACCGACATGTCCGACAGCTCGAGCTTGAGTTGTCTTTTTACCATGAACTGCAAGAGTGACATCAAAATCTACAACGGTCCCAACTTTAGCGAACAGAAGGTATTGAGCTGTCGCCCAAACAACGGGTCGGTCGCTTGTACCCTCCATGGCTGCTATTGCTGCGCCAAGACCACTACCACCAAACATTGCCCGGTGGCCAGTAGAGATACCTTTTGAAACTGGTAGATGCCATCGATGTGGGTTATGTGATGGTTCTAAACCTAACCATGTTCTTGCGTCCATGGTTTGACGATACCTTAGAATCTTCTAAAGAGTTCCCATTAATTCATTTCGAATTTCGGCAGCAATGAAATTCGGGTCTTCCATCGGGGCAAAATGAGTGTATTCCTCAAACAAGCGGAATCGTCCATTAGGTAATTCATCGGCAACTATGGGCGCTATTTGTGCTGGGCCTTCTTTATCTCCCCCTGCAGCAACGGTTACTAAGGTATCCACAGTTGCTAAATTGGCATAAATACTAGTCACTGAGCTTTCAAATACTTGGGCCTCAATTTCGCCTCTGCATTTGAGAATCACGCCTTCATCGTGGTCACTAAATCCATAATTGACGTACGCCCATAATGCATCTGAATCTACTGATGAAAATGGCGGTCTTGAGGCATACCGTTGGTATGCTTCTTCGCGAGATGCAAAAATCTCTTTTCTTTTTCTTGCAGAAGCCGCAAGAGTCCCACCCTTTGAATTCTTCTCAGTAAAAGTCGTTGGCGAAATAACTATCGGCTCAAATAGCCACGCAGCTTTAAAAGTTGAAGGGCGAATTTGTTCAGCGAGAAGTATGCTACTTGCCCCCATGCTGTGGCCCACAGCAAGTGCCGGGTCAAGGTCGAGTTGATCAACAACAGATAAAAGATCCTCAGCCATTCCTACCCAACTCAAGGATGTGCCCAAGGGTAAAGAACTATTACCATGACCCCTAAAGTCAAGAGATACGCAATGAAAATCACTGCTCAGTTGCTTACAGATGGGATCCCAGTATCGCCCATGGAAACCAGTTGCATGGCAGAANATAATTGTGGGGCCTCNCCCGCCATAATCATGGGCAGAGATNATNACACCATCACTTGAACCGTGAATNCTATTTGCTGGACCGACGTACTCATTCATGTTGGTAGCCTAGGGTAACACTAGTTCCTAATCTAGGGTAACTCTGGTTCCTAATATGGATTAGTTTATGGGGCTTAACTTGCGGCTGTTCTGTGCCTTCGTAAGCCAATTACGGGGGTTGTGGGTGCATATCCAGCTTCAGCACGCTCTATCTCTGATTCTCCACCCCAGAAGCCAAGTTCTCTTTGCTGACGCGCATAGGTTTGGCAGTCAGCAAGAACTTCNCACTCAAAGCAAACTTTTCGAGCACGATTCTCACGCCGTTCTCTAGCAGCTGGCCTCTCGCCGGGAGGAGGAAAAAATAGTTGCGACTTTCCTTGACATCCCGCATTCTCCATCCACCAAGGTCTGGTGCTGGGTGCTTGGACTTCAATTGCTGTCATTGCATACCCTTTAGGTTGCCTCTACTCACAATGTCAATCTAGCGGGTTTTACTATTTTGTCACGATCTTCTTTATGAATAGTTATGATCGACTTATCATTATTACAGATAATAAAAGTTGCCCCCCGTTTTGACCTCCACCGCGACTTTTATTGCACCTTTTCTACGAGATCTAGCAGTTTCAAAAGCATCAGAAGCTGCTTCGATTGGAAACCTATGNGTAATTAATGCCCTTGACAGTTCAGGGGTCGAAGCAAGAATTTTTGCAGCTAATTCAAAATCCCGTTGCCCATTAGTATTCCCATATGTGATGGAAGGAACCAATGAGACCTCCTTCATTCCCATAGACATGCCAGGCAACTCTGTTGGATTCCAGTAGGTAGANGGGATTCCGACTAGGCCTCCTTTCGCAGCTAAGTTCACNGCAGTTGCTAANGCACTTTCAGTNCCAGCCGCTTCAATCACTACCGGCGCTAATTCAGATCGCANGGACTGTGTCCCTAGTCGATGCCCTGCATCAATTTGGTGTTGATGACGAGCATGAAGTTCAACTTCTGCGCCAAAGTATTTAGCTACTGCGACACAACATAGCCCTATTGTTCCGCCGCCAACGACAACAATCCTGTTGAGCGAGTTTGAACCCACCCGCAATAAACTCCTAACTGCAACTGCCAGTGGCTCAACCAAAAAGGCGTCTCGCACATCAATACCATTGGGTAATGGAGTGAGAAATCGTTCCGGCACAATAATCTTCTCTGCCATCCCCCCATCAATCCCAATACCCATAGTGTTAGGCAAAGCACTATCACAATACGGTTGTGAACCTTCATCACAATGCCTACAGAGACCACATGACAGCATTGGTTCGATGGCTACGGGGTGGCCGCTTGACGTAATGCCAGAAATCTCATGACCGGGAATTACATTCATCATATTTGAATCAATTAAATGAAGATCAGATCCACAAATCCCGACCGCTTCCACGTTAACTAGAACCCCCTCCCCTTTAGGNTCNGGCACNTCACATAGNTCTATAANTTGATCTGANACACGTATTGCTTTCATNNATCTATTCTCTCTCTTATAGNAAGAATGTTGAAATATNGACTCTAAATTTGTTTTNGCAAGACATAATTAATAGATCTTAGAAGGCGCGCAANNAGTAACGTGCGGCAAACAAAACGAGGTCACTTAGATGCCTAAAGATACACAATTGCTAANTCGAGAAAAGTGGCTTGAGGAAATTNCTAGNTGGGAAATCCAANGCGTNCAGGGNATNNCTGACTTGAACTTCACGGAACAGGAGNTTAACGAAATTTATGCTCCAATTATTCAAAAATTATTAAGTATCCATAAGCGTTCATCAAAAGCGAGAACCGGAACCATACAACCGTTATTGATCGGTATTACGGGGAGCGTATCAGTAGGCAAATCAACAATTTCAAACATCATAAAGAAATTAGTCACCAGTCCTCCTATAAACCTTTCAGCTCAGGTCATCTCAACTGATAACTTTCTCTTTCCTAATTCGCAACTACAAAAGGATCAAATTCTTCATCGCAAAGGCTTCCCTGAGAGTTTTGATCATGTAGCCATTATTAAATTCCTGTCAGAAATTAGCGAGGGAAAGCCTAATTCAATAATCCCAATCTACTCGCATGAAACTTATGACATTGAAGGCACTTCCCATTCTGAAGTCACAGATCTCATCATTATTGAGGGTGTTAATATTCTTCAAAACCCCATTGAAAAAGATAATCAGGATCCACGAATTAGAGATTTCCTTGATTTCTCAATTTTCATAGACGCAGATGAGAGCGAAATTACCCAATGGTATGAAGATAGATTTCTCAGGTACTGCTCTTTGGNTGAGGACAATACAAAGTCTTTCTTTTCACAATTTAAAAATCTGAATTTGGAGGAGCGGAAAAAACTTGCTGCAGAGATTTGGAAATCAGTAAATAAACCCAACCTAGATAGCTATATTTATCCATCAAAAGAATACGCTGACTTAATAATCAAAAAAGACAATGGCCATTTAGTCTCCTCATTGCAAGTTCCGTTATCTTGGTTGACTTCTCCAAAGTGACGACTCAAGACTATATGCAGTAGTCTTAACATTCAAAGGAGTTAGAATGGGCATTAATTTAGACGCTATTGGCATGGAATCTGCACCGNATGAAAGTTCATGGGATTCTAAAGATTGTTTACTATACAGTTTGGGTGTTGGAGCTGGAGCAACTGACCCAACAGGATTTGAATTAGAATTCACGACAGAGAATACAAAAGATATTCAACAAANAGCTCTTCCAACTATGTGTGTTGTTTTAGGTGGAACTGGTGGAAGAGGTCCTCTTGCACATTTAGGTGATGTTAATTATTCAAAAATGGTTCACGGAGAGCAGGGGGTTATCCTCCATAAGCCACTTCCAACGCAAGCCACTATCTCCTCAACAAGTAAAATCTCTAACATTTATGACAAGGGGAAAGCTGCTTTGGTAATCCTCGAAACTACCGCTCTTGACACATCCGACGGGCTTCCAGTTTTCACTAACATCAGTAAGTTGTTTTTTCGTGATGAAGGTGGATGGGGTGGCGAACGAGGACCTATAGATAAAGTCGAATTCCCTGACCGGAACGCAGACAGCATCGTTAAATATGAAACNAGAANCGATCAAGCTCTTCTGTATAGGCTCAATGGAGACCGTAACCCTCTTCATTCTGACCCATCTTTTGCAGCTCTAGGTGGCTTCCCTAAACCTATTTTGCATGGACTTTGTACATACGGCTTCACTGGCAGAGCTCTCGTTCACCTAGCCTGTGATGGAAATCCTGATAATTTCAAGAGTATGGACGGTCGTTTCAGTTCCCCTGTNATACCTGGNGAAACGCTTGAGGTTCACGTCTGGGAGGATGGAGATCATTTTAAGTTCCGTACAATTGCCGGAGATAGAGTTGTGCTTGACAATGGAGTTCTTCACACTCGGTAACTAAGGAGAAATTTATGAGGAGTAGAGATATGTTCATACCACAAATGCCAAGTGAGGAAATGGCTCTGCCTGGAAGAACCACCGAAATGAAGATAACCGATAGCCATTACATACTAGGGTCTTCGCAAATTNCGCCGGAGGGAAACAATTTGGTGTATGCCATGTTTGGGATGGGTTGCTTTTGGGGTGCAGAGAGAAAGTTCTGGGATTTAGAGGGCGTGAAGACTACTTCGGTTGGGTATGCCGGTGGGTTTACTCCTCATCCACTGTACGAGGAAGTTTGCTCTGGNATGACTGGACATAATGAAGTTGTGAGGGTTGCATTTGACTCTGAAGAAGTCAATTACAGATCCCTGCTGAAAGTCTTTTGGGAGAACCATAACCCGACGCAAGGCATGAGACAGGGCAATGATATCGGGACACAGTATCGCAGCGGGATTTATTGCTTCTCTGAGGAGCAATTTAATAACGCTGAGGAGTCNCTGCTGATTTACCAATCAACTTTNTCGCAGGAAGGTTTTGGGGAGATAACTACGGAGATTGTAATGGCGCCAATATTTTATTTCGCTGAAGATTATCACCAACAGTATTTAGGCAAAAACCCAAATGGTTATTGCGGATTGGGTGGTACCGGATTGAGTTGCGCTATCTAGTCAACTAGCTTTGGAAGGTGACTCTGAATTCTATTCTTCGGTTCGCCGCTCGGTCTGCTGCAGTNAGCTCTGGGTCAATTTTTAAGCGGGTCTCGCCATAGCCTATGGCTGAGAGACGACTTGGGTCGACTCCTCTAGAAATGAGGTACTCTAGGACAGCTTCAGCTCGGCTTGCGCTCAGGTCTAGATTTATATCTTCAGCTCCATCAGTGTCAGAGTGCCCCTCTATTTCTAAATTTCCTTCAGGGTTTTCAATGAGGATTTCTGCCACTTGATTAAGAATCGGCTTAGAACTATCCGCAAGAAATGGGCTTCCAACTGCAAATAGAATTGGGTCAGAACCCACGATCTGGTTCAACGCTATCTCTGTTTTAATTGTTCCGGGAATCAAAACAGCATTAATGACATGGATTACACCGTTGGCTGCAGTGATATCTGATTGGGTAACGAGACTATCTTGAATTCTAACCGTTGATTCATCGCCTGTTTGAACTTNTAATGATTCGCCTTTTAGCGTCGTTAAGCCTAATCCGTCGAACAATTGTGATGAGTAGAAGTCCCCTGGAACTATGTGAAATTGGAGTATGTCACTAAGTTGCACTAATTGAGCAAACTCTTGCAGAGCGGTGATATCTAATGCCTGCATTGCGGCATTAGTAGGCGCAAAAATCGTTATGGAACTCACCTCATCACCAATTTGCTCCTCAACTCCTGCTGCGGAGAAAAAATCAGAAACTTGACTGAGGTCCGGTAAATCTTTTATGACTTCAAAAACTGTTCTCTGCGACCCCTCAATAACCAGTTTGTCAACTATTTTTACCCCAAGAGCTTCAAATTTATTCAAAACTCTCAGGCGGTCTGATTCATCAATAATTTCACCTGCTATTTCAAGATTAATTATTGCCAAATCAACACCAGTTAAGATCTCAAATTCAGCGGTTACTGTCCCTTCTGGAATTAATTGATTCGAGACTACGATCATGGCGTCAGCAAGCGCTTGGGCATTAACGCTACCGGTCAGTGCAATAGAGTCTTTCGAATACTGAGCATATGCAGTAATAGGTGCATTTTGAGATATGTCATCATCATCAACAGGCAAGAGCGGTTTAGGTGTTGGCGCGAGGTTATTGTCAACTACGTTTGAGGGACTGCGAAGAGTTAATTCTGACCCGTTAGTGTCTCCCCATACAATAAGACCCAAAAATGACGCCAATACGCCAAACAAAAAAGTTCCTATATATTTAATGCTTGTTTTCATATTCCTAAGACTGTTCTAATAGTAATGCCGATACCACTAAAGGCAGCGAAATCGTTTGTAATGTTGTTTCCGTTGTGATTCGTTATATTAATCAGGCTTGATTCATTCAGAAACTCTGTCGGCCAAAATGCTTTTACAAGAAAGTAAATAATAAGTATAGTGGTCCCCCAAGTTATAACTCTAAGAGCGATTCTGACCCATAGTCGATCAAAGCGTGCGCGTAATATTGGATCTGTACCAGTAGCACCATAATGAGATACGTGTTTAGTCCATTTCTGACCATCCCAATAGCGAGCTTCGTAGCGCCCTGTCGGATCAGGATACCATCCTTCATCCAGCAAAGGAGGAGGTGGGAAAAAAGGACGATTCACTTAATATACATTAGCTGTCAGAGTTGAGTATTGACGGTCACTTACCCATTACAGCCCTTTGACGAAAGTTGCTTTTAGTTATCTTCCGTAAGGTCCTTCGTTTGCTTAGGTTTCGTAGTGTAGTTGCGACTTTTCCACTCAATACTCTGCCCGGTCATTGCAATAATCATTGACCAAAACAATGTTGCTCCCCAGAAAAGCATGGCAAAGGGGTGGAAGATAACTCCCCAAAGAGGNTCNCTCCCAACTGATGATGTAATAAATCTTCCAAGTATTAATAGGACTACTTGCCATAAGACTTCCATCGGAAGAGGGGCTCCAAAGAAGCCTGCAAGAAGCCGTAAGAACGGCAACGCCAGCAAAGGGGCCACAAGGAATGTCACTAGGAGAGACAACGAGGTCCTATAACTAAGAGCGCCATAAGCATTCTTTGAAAATCCTCTCCATATGTCTCTAAACCCTGAATACCATGCGGTGGTAGCAAGATCGGTACCGTTTATTAACCTTTGTTGATAACCCGCAGCTTTTACTGAACGAGCAAGTTGTACATCATCAACAATNTGATCAGGGTGAGCGGCATGGCCACCTGATTCAGCATATGCTGTTGCGCTGACTCCGATGAATGGGCCAAATGCTAGGGCGATATCGGGATTTGAACTTCTATGGATAAGCGAGGCTGGGAATAGTGCCAATATTGCATGATTGACTATAGGCAGAAGGATNCTGCTAGAAAAGGATGTTCCTTGGTTACGAAGNAGAGANGCTACCATATCCACATTCTCTGCCTCCATAACATGCAGAACTGANGTAATGGCTGCAGGTTCNAGGACAGCGTCAGCATCTATAAAAAAGAGGANNTCCCCCNTTGCTNNCTTTGACAATTGATGGCATGCCCAGTTNTTACCTGTCCATCCGGCGGGTATCGGTTTGCCTGATATGAGTTTAATTTTNGGGTTTTGAGACTNCACTATCGCTNGAGTTCTATCAGTTGAGTGGTCGTCTAGTACGATGATNTCAAGATTTTGATGGTCTTGATTGATTAGAGACCGAAGACAACTCCCTATGGACCCTTCTTCGTTTCTTGCTGGAATTAGAAGGCTAACTTTAGTATCTGATTGTGGGAGTTTCGCCTTAGGACGGATCACGACCCGNAGGTTCCATAAAATCAANCCAAGTTGACAAACAAGCAANAGCGTCAAAAATCTTCCAAAGATAAATTNCCAAGTCATCTTGCCCTACTCCACANCCTCAACTAGNTTCCATCACCTGATAGTTTAGGCCAATCATTANTTCCTTCAATCTCTCTTGTTCTCGGCTCATCNATCTTTCTTTTCAGTCCAACAAGTATAAATAATCCAATNGGTATAAGCATNTTTTCAAGNTNATATTCAAATATGGGAGCAAGGGCGATTGTCAAAATAATTACGGTGACNGTCGTNGGCATGAATTTTCGTGTTTTTANCCAAGCTAANCCAGANACNGCTATCGCAATTAATGCAGAGTATGGAAGTAATGCTGCTGTGAACCCTCCTACAGGAGAAAGCCCTTTCCCCCCTATAAATCTCAACCAAATGGGAAATCCATGACCCACAAGTAGCAAAATACCTGCGAATGCTATTCTTACTGAACTTTCATTTGAGACAATCACTGCAAGCACAGCTCCTTTAGCGAAATCCAGAAGGAATACAAGCGAACCCCACCGGGGGCCTACAGTATGGAAAACATTTCTTGCCCCTACATTGCCCTCCCCTGCTTTTCTGACATCTATGCTTCTGACGGCTTTAGCAATAACGTAAGCAATGGGAATAGAACCCAAAAGGTATGCGATTACGCCGATCAATAGATAATAAATAACAGAGTTCATAACATCAGCACCAAATTGACATATTAGGAGATACTGAATGTCGAAACACACTTGCCAAGAAATCAATAGTGATTCTTCCCTAGGCCCAAAAATTTAACATCAAGCGATTTACGCTCTACGCTTCAAGAATGGCAAGTGATGACCTTCCGGGTATTAATAGGAAAAATGTTACGGGCTGGCTAACAGAACGTTCTGAAGTTACTGGCAAAATTCAATTTGATGTAGTTACCCACGGAAGATCAAACCTGACGTACAAGTTGGAGGATGAAGCAGGCAGAAAATGGATTCTCCGAAGGCCTCCTACTGGGCACATACTTGCTTCTGCTCATGACATGGGGCGTGAACACAAAATCATTTCTGCACTAGATCCGAGCAATGTGCCAGTTCCAGGAATTGTAGGTATGTGCATAGATGAAAACATTACAGGCGCACCTTTTTTCGTGATGGACTTTGTTGAGGGAAGCATTATTAAGAATCGTATTGATGCTCAAAGTTTCTCCCCAGACGAACGAAGGATACAAAGTG
>PATO01000003.1 GCA_002712415.1 Actinomycetota bacterium
CAAGATCAAACTCAGTTCCAAGGTCCCCTCTAGCTACCATAATGCCTGCCGAGGCTTCAATTATGCCCTTAAGATTCTCTACCGCCGCTCGGGTTTCAATCTTTGCAACTACCAAGGGGCCACGAGGGTGCGGTTCTGTCCCAACGCGTCGTACGTCATGAGCAGATCGCACATATGAAACAGCAACCATATCAACACCGAGTTCTACGAAAGCGTCTAATTTTCTGAGATCGCTATCAGTAGGAGTGGGCATACTTAACCTTTCGGATGGAATACGTATGCCAGGTCTACCATGAAGACGTCCTCCGCTTGTAACCACTCCAGTAACAGCTGAAGCAGAGACGTTCTCAACCCTTACCACAACTTGACCATCACCAAGAGGAATTACGTCTCCAGGCAATAGATCGTCCAAGACACCCTCGTAGTCAACTTCAATTGTCTTTTCGTTTGATCCACTATTACCGGGCACGATTGATATCTCAGAATCTTTAAGTAATTCAGCACCTTCGTCACTAAAAGCTGCACACCGAATCTTTGGTCCGGGTAAGTCAACAAGAATTCCGACCCGTTTTGATAAATCTGCAGCAACTTGGCGTATTCGCTTATATCGCTCAATAGCTTCATCTAAGGTGCCGTGAGCAAGACCTAATCGTGCAACATCCATACCGGCATCCATGATCTTCCTTAGGTCAGATTCAGAATCACTTGCTGGCCCAATAGTTGCGATTATCTTCGTACGTCTTTCCATACTTATACGCTATAGAATCCATCATCAAACCGTGTTGGCTACTAGAAATTTCAAAGAATTTAACTTAGATGTGATAGCGTTCAAGTGTGCCAGATAAGGATTTTTTGCAATCTGACTTTCCACTTGCATTTGCCCACAGAGGTGGCGTATTGGATTTCCCAGAAAACTCTCTAAAGGCCTTCCAAGGTGCTTATGACTTAGGTTTCCGGTACATGGAGACTGATGTACATGCGACCAAAGATGGACAGCTAGTTGCCTTTCATGATGATAAATTAGATCGAGTAACCAACACTAAGGGAAAGATAGGGGAAATTAACTTCTCTGATTTGTCTCACGCTTTAATTGGTGGAACTGAACCGATCCCGCTACTCATGGAATTATTAGAAGAATTCCCAGATGCTAAGTTTAATATTGACCCCAAACATGACGGTGCGGTAGAGCCACTTGCTGAGATAATTGTTAGAACTAATTCAACTAATAGAGTATGTGTCGGATCATTTTCTGATGAAAGGATAAAAAGGATTGCGAAATTAATAGGCCCAAAGTTATGCACTGGCATGGGGCCAAAATCGATTTCAAAGTTGCAAATTTCCAAATTAACAAAATCCCTTCTTACTTCGCCATTTGGAGATTGCGCACAGGTCCCATCGAAGATTAAAGGAGTCCCTTTCATAACTCGCGAATTCGTGAAAAGGGCACATTATTTGGACAAAGCCGTACATGCGTGGACTATTAACGAACCGGAAGAAATTGAGTATCTTTTGGATTTGGGTGTCGATGGAATAATGACTGATAATTTGTCAGCATTAAAATCTGTGTACCTTGCTAGAGGAATCTGGAATGGCAGAACTTAGACCATTTCATTATGCGTTTGCGGTAGCGGATTTAGAGGTGGCTCAAGATTTCTACGTCAACACACTAGGGGCACAAGAAGCGCGAAGCGATGAAAAATGGATAGATTTTAATTTTTTCGGACATCAACTTAGCGCTCATCTAATTATCGACTATCCCCCACTAACTTCTCCTCTGAGCCTCGTTGATGGTGACCATATCCCCATTCCCCATTTCGGCGTAATCTTGACGAAACCTGTTTGGGAACAACTTGCAGAGCGACTACTCCATCTAGAAGTTCAATTTGCTCTTGAACCTAAACTACGATTTAAGAATACCCCTGGAGAACAGTGGTCCATGTTTCTGTATGACCCATTTTCGAACGGAATTGAATTCAAGTGCTTTGAAAACGCAGAAATGATATTTGCATCCTCATAAACCCGTATATTAAATCCTGTGGAAAACATGTGGGTTCCTTCACAAGAATGTGGATTTTCCGGTTTTATTTGTGGATATGTTGAGGATTTCTAATATTCGCTTGACGACAATCGAAAAAGATGTAAATGTATCAATACGCCAATGACAACGGCACAAAGAATTAGCAAAATCTAATCGGAAGCGGTGGCAGCATCGAAATCCGGGAAGGTACGGCTAAGGAAATGTGACAGCCATCGGAACAGGTTTAACGGGATTATCCGAAAGGGTAATCACTGGGAGGCGATCTTCGGAAACCCAACCAGACCGCCATCAGCTCAGGCTGATGGATCCGACTTAAGACCGGAAGGGATTAAGCGTCAAAATAACCACAACTCTCGAGTTGCAGGAATTTGACAAAAGGCCGAAAGGTTCGGATCAAACCTTAGAAGTCCTTCAGGGGATGACTTTGGAAACGTTAAACTGCACAGCCCCGTGGGGTTTCTCTAAGAGAAATCACTCGGGGCTAATGTGTTTTTAATTCTATTTATTAGTATCGGATTATGAATATGCTCCCACCAATTTTATTTGTACATGGTCTGGCGACATCAGGGGCACGCACCTGGGGTGAGAACGGCTGGCTTGATCTGGTCCAAGATGCTAACAGAGAGTCAATTGTTACAGACCTTCCGGGCCACGGAGCTAGTTACCACATTGCAAGTAATATGACCTACGAGAAATGTTATGAGTCAGTTTTAAGCTCCATTTCCACGCCCCCTGTAGATGCAATTGGTTTCTCACTAGGCGCACGGCTGCTCCTCACAGTCGCTAGTAAGAACCCTGATACTTTTCGTAAACTCGTACTATCTGGGATCGGAGATAACCTCTTCTCAGTAGATAAGACAAGATATAAAAATATTCGTGATGGGATCGAAGGGAAGCCTAATCCTAGTAACCCTGAATCTCGTTATTTTAACCAGTTGTCTGAAGCCGTCGATATTAACCGATTAGCAATACAAGAACTCATAAACTCTCCTCAGTCACCACTTGCGGTAGATCAATTAAGAGAAGTTAATTGCCCCGTTCTAGTAGTAATTGGCGAAAATGATTTTGCTGCTCCGGCTACAAAACTCTTAGAATCATTGCCGAATGCAACATATTTAGAATTAAAAGGTGTCGACCACTTTGCAACTCCTAAGAATTTCTCGTTCATGGAGGCAGCATTAAAGTTTATAGACGCAGAGCCTCAATGGTAATGACTACCGCATTTGCTGAAGACTTGGTGTAACAGGGCTTGGGAGTTGAGAGACTCCTTGCAACCAACTGTCAACTGCCGAGGCGCAAGATCGCCCTTCAGCTATAGCCCACACGATAAGGCTTTGACCCCTGCCTGCATCGCCTGCTACGAATAATCCGTCAACATTAGTCATCCAATTAGCGTCTCTAGCAATATTACCTCTTGCGTCTAATTCTACTCGCAGTTCTGTTACCAACGAAGATGAGTCAGGGCCAACAAAGCCCATAGCAAGACACACCAGATTAGCTTTATGGATTTCCGTGGTACCTGGGATTTCCACGAAATCTAACCTGCCATCAATATTTTCTTTTTTGACTTGGATTGTCTCCAGTCCAGTTACTGCCCCATTCTCCCCAATGAACTGTGTTGTATTAATCGAGTAGATTCTTTCTCCGCCCTCTTCATGTGCAGATGATGTTCGCATCATTAAAGGCCATGTTGGCCAAGGGGTACTGTGATCTCTGCCCTCGGGAGGTTTTGGCATAATCTCAAATTGTTTAACAGAAGCAGCCCCATGGCGATGAACCGTTCCTAGGCAATCAGCGCCAGTGTCTCCACCCCCTATTATGATTACGTCCTTACCAAGTGCTGAGAAGGGATGGTCCTCATAATCTCCTTCCTGCACTCGATTGGCTGGTTCAAGGAATTCCATGGCTTGGTAAATTCCATCAAAATCTCGACCAGGTATTGGTAGATCTCTCCAGTTCGTGGAGCCTATGGCTAAGATAACTGCATCGTGGCCAGACTGGATTTCTTGATAACTGATATCGGTACCAACGTTTACGTTTGTAACAAATTTTGTTCCCTCAGCTTCCATTTGTTTTATTCTGCGATCAATGTATTGCTTTTCCATTTTAAATTCAGGTATCCCATAACGAAGAAGACCGCCGATTCTGTCACTTTTCTCAAGGACTGTGACATCGTGGCCGGAACGCGATAGTTGCTGAGCCGCTGCTAAACCAGCGGGGCCTGAGCCTATGACAGCGACACTTTTGCCGGTCCGTTTATGAGCCAGAACAGGTTTTATCCAACCTTCGTTCCAGGCTCTTTCAACGATCTCTACTTCAACTTGCTTGATAGTGACAGGGTCTTCATGAATTCCTAGAACACAAGCTGCCTCACAGGGAGCTGGACATAAGCGACCTGTAAATTCGGGAAAATTATTTGTTGCATGTAGTGCATCTATAGCTTCTCGCCAATTATTTTTATAGACCAAATCGTTCCAATCTGGTATCAGATTTCCTAGAGGGCAACCATTATTGCAGAAGGGTATACCACAATCCATGCACCGAGAGGCCTGCTTTTGTAGCGATTCGTTACTGAACGGTTCATAGACTTCTTTCCAATCACGAATACGAACCGGCACAGGCCGACGCTGAGGCATTTCTCTGCCATGACGGATAAATCCCCGTGGGTCGCCCATCTATTTCCTTTCGCTCGTCGTTACCGACATAACTGCTGCAGTCACATCTGCACCTGACTGTTCTGCATTAGCCATTGCTTCTAGCACCTGCTTGTAGTGCCTTGGCATAACTTTAACGAAGCTAGAACTTGCCCTAGGCCAAGAATCAATTATTTCTTTGGCGACTAAGGAAGATGTTTCAAGACTATGCATGGCTAATGTTTCTCTGATGAAGGAAGCATCGTTCTCGTCTAAATCTTCAAGATCAACTAGTTCAGAATTTACTTTTGATGGGAAAGTCCCATCCTGATCATAGACATATGCAACTCCGCCGGACATTCCAGCGGCGAAATTTCTTCCTGTTGGACCTAAAACAATAACTTTTCCACCGGTCATGTACTCGCAACCGTGGTCCCCGATACCCTCGACTACTGCTGTCACCCCTGAATTTCTTACGGCGAAACGCTCACCAACTTGTCCCCTAATGAACATTTCTCCTGAGGTTGCCCCGTATAGTAGGACGTTTCCGGCTATAACATTTTCTTCGGGCTTAAATGTTGATTCACTTGGTGGATACAAAATTACGCGCCCTCCACTTAACCCCTTTCCTACGTAATCGTTTGCGTCACCCTCTAGACGCAAAGTTATGCCCGTTGGTACAAATGCTGCAAAACTGTTACCGGCTGAGCCATTGAATTTCACCTGTATCGTGTCATCTGGCAATCCCTCACCACCCCACTTCTTTGTCAAGTGATACCCAAGCATTGTTCCTACAGTGCGGTTAACATTGCGAATGGGGAGCTCCAAGTTGACTTTGTCCCCGTGCCTTAAAGCTCCTTCAGAAAGTTGTATGAGTGTCTGATCTAGCGCTTGGTCTAAACCGTGGTCTTGTTCCTCGTTGCAGTATCGAATCGCTTCAGAACTTAACGGAGGTTGATAAAGAATTGGAGAAAGATCAAGCCCTTCTGCTTTCCAGTGCTCAATACCATCTGTGACATCGAGACATTCAGCCCTTCCAACTGCTTCTTTGAGTGTTCGGAAACCCAAAGTAGCTAAAAGCTCTCTCACTTCTTCTGCAACAAATTCCATGAAATTGACCACATGGTCAGCCTGTCCAGCGAATTTTTTTCTTAAGTCCGGATTTTGACTAGCAATACCGACTGGACATGTATCTAAATGGCAAACTCGCATCATCACACAACCCATAACAACAAGTGGGGCTGTTGCAAACCCAAACTCTTCGGCTCCTAGTAGTGCAGCGATCATTACATCTCTGCCCGTTTTCAACTGGCCGTCACATTGAACAACAATTCGATCACGTAAATTATTCAATAAAAGAGTTTGTTGAGTCTCAGCGAGACCTAGTTCCCAAGGCGTTCCAGCATGCTTGATAGAGGTGAGAGGCGATGCCCCTGTTCCCCCATCATGCCCTGATATTAAAACCACATCTGCATGAGCCTTTGAAACTCCTGCCGCAACAGTTCCTACACCAAGCTCAGAGACTAATTTTACATGGACTCGAGCTTCGGGATTTGCATTTTTGAGATCATGTATTAACTGAGCTAAATCTTCAATCGAATATATGTCATGATGCGGAGGAGGCGAGATTAAATCGACTCCTGGCGTTGAATGACGAACTTCAGCGATCCACGGCCAAACTTTATGACCCGGAAGCTGACCACCTTCTCCCGGTTTCGCTCCTTGGGCCATTTTGATCTGTATATCGTCAGCATTAACTAAATACTCGCTTGTTACTCCAAATCTTCCAGAGGCTGCTTGTTTGATAGCCGATCGACGGAGATCTCCATTTTCATCCGGTATGTATCTCTTAGAGTCTTCACCGCCCTCACCAGTATTTGACTTAGCACCTATTCGGTTCATAGCTATTGCTAATGTTTCATGAGCCTCTGCGGAGATTGACCCATACGACATAGCACCAGTAGAAAATGTTTTCATGATTTCACTTGCAGGTTCAACTTCGTTGATTGGTATAGGGTCCTTAACTCCTGACCTAAATTTAAATAGTCCTCGGAGGGTTGCAAGATCTCTTGCTTGTTCATCAACACGCTTCGTATATTCTTTGAATATGTCATACCGTCTTTCTTGCGTCGCATGTTGCAATTTAAAAATAGTTTCAGGATTGAATAGGTGAAATTCACCTTCTCGTCGCCACTGATATTCCCCACCGGCTATTAGGTTTCGGTGGGCTCTATGGGAAGGAACTTTTGGAAAGGCAATTAGATGTCGTAATCTGATTTCTTCCGCTAGTTGGGCATACCCGACTCCACCTAACCTGCTCATTGTGCCCGGGAAAGCATCTATAATTAGCGATTGCCCTAAACCTATTGATTCAAAAATTTGTGAACCGATATAACTTCGGACCGTTGAAATCCCCATTTTCGACATCACTTTCAGAACGCCTTTGTCGCATGCTTTTACATAATTTGCATGAGCCATTTCGGTTGTCAATCCTTGGTCAACCTCTTGTTCTTGACGTTGCACAAGGTCGGTAATAGTTTCAAAAGCAAGATAGGGATTTACTGCATTTGCTCCGTAGCCGAGCAAAAGACAAAGATGGTGAATTTCGCGCATTTCGCCAGTTTCGATTATCAAACTCACTTGGGAACGCGATTTTTGTCTTACTAGGTGATGGTGTACTGCCGCTGTGGCTAAGAGGGCTGGTATCGGTGCATGACTAGCACTGGCTCCTCTGTCCGAGAGTACAAGTAGATTCTTTCCGTCTTTTATGGCTTGTGTTGCGAATGCGCGAATATTTTCAATGGCGGCCCGCAAACCGCTTCCGCCTTCATCTACAGCATATACACAAGGGATTATCTGTGATTTAAAATTCTCTAGTCCATCCTGCCCGCTGATTTCACCATCGATATCTAATATATTCATAAGCTCGGTATTGAGGAGCACTGGGTGATTTATGAATATTCGGCGAACAGATTCCGGTGTTGGATCTAACAGGTTTCTTTCTGGACCTAACCACCCGCAGGTAGATGTGACGATTTCTTCCCGGATTGCGTCTAAAGGCGGATTAGTCACTTGAGCAAATAACTGCTGAAAGTAATCATAGATGAGCCTAGGCTTGCTAGAAAGCACAGCTACAGGAGTGTCTGTACCCATTGAGCCAATCGCTTCTTTTCCAAACTGATACATCGGAGATAATAAGAGCTTTATCTCTTCGTTTGTATAACCAAATAGTTTCTGTCGCGTGAGCAGGCTACTATCTTCGGGTCTTGGGACATGTCGTTCTGGCAGATCACTCAGGTCTACCTGATTTTCTTTAAGCCATGATCCGTAGGGTCGTTGAGAGACAAGCTTTGATTTAATCTCTTCGTCTCTTACAATTCGTCCTTCAGTTGTGTCAATGAAAAACATTTTTCCGGGCTGCAGTCGTCCTTTTTCGATTATCTTTTCAGGGGCTACGTCTACTACTCCAACTTCAGATGCCATAATTACGAGATCATCATCTGTAACCCAATATCTTGATGGACGAAGCCCGTTTCTGTCTAAGACAGCGCCAACTACTGTGCCGTCAGTAAATATTATTGATGCAGGCCCATCCCATGGTTCCATTCTGGCAGACTGATATTTGTAGAAATCCTTTAAGGACTGGTCCATGCTTTCATGATTTTCCCAAGGCTCAGGGATCATCATTAGAACTGCTTCTTGTAATGGGTAGCCGGCTAGCACCAGCAGCTCTAGGCATTCGTCAAAAGCGGCAGTGTCAGATGCGCCGGGAGTGCAAATTGGAAATAAGCTCTCCAGTTCAGTATCCAGAAGATCTGACTGCATTAATGCTTCGCGTGCACGCATCCAGTTTCTATTTCCTTGAACTGTGTTGATTTCCCCATTGTGAGCGACAAATCGATAAGGATGAGCCAGTGGCCATGATGGAAAGGTGTTCGTGGAAAATCTTGAGTGCACCAATGCTAGTGCGCTTTCTACTCTAGGGTCTTTGAGGTCTCGGTAGAAATCCCCTAGCTGCGGAGTTGTTAGCATTCCCTTGTAGACGAATGTTCTTGAAGAGAGGCTCGGGAAATAGACACCTTGATGTGTTTTAGACATTCCGCCCATCCCTTGGGTAGCCACATCTATATGTTCAAAGACGATTTCATTTTCGCAGCGTTTACGAAGAATGTATGCACGTCTGTCAAGGGCTATTCCTTCAAGTAAATTCCCATCCACTGAAGTAGCGGCAATGAACAGTTGCAAGAACTTAGGCATTGTTCCGAGTGCGCCACTTCCTAGGAAAGAGCTGTCAACTGGGACTTCTCGCCAACCCAGCACTTCTAAATTTAAATCTGATGCAATTGCTTCGGTTTGATTGATTGCCAAATCACATTTACTGTCATCTTGAGGCATAAATGCTATACCGGTTGCGAAGTGTCCCTTTGGCGGAAGCTCAAAATTTACGACTTCTCTTAAGAATTTATCGGGAACTTGTATGAGGATTCCAGCACCATCTCCCGTGTTCTTCTCTGCCCCTAATGCACCTCGATGTTGTAACTGACATAGGGCGGCAATTCCAGAGGACACTATTTCGTGAGTTGCTCGCCCCTTTAAGTCCGCTATGAAGTTAACACCGCAGGAATCATGTTCGAATGCAGGATTATAGAGGCCCTGTTCTGTAGGCAAATCTGGATTTATATTACTTTTCACACGTTTCCTTTGGTGCTGTACGACTAGGACAGCGTGAGGCGACGTTGACCCAGCTAGCTATAGCTTATCAATTCTAACAAAGTTTTAACTAGTCGAAATACGTAAGTAGCTGTTGACAATTATTAAAGGCATGCTGTTTAGGTGAATACCTTACGGGATAACGACAATGAGTTGTTCAAATTTCTAAATAATTCTACTTCTCCCTACCATGCTGTTCAGAACGTGCGAGAATATTTACTCGAAGCAGACTTTACGCAATTGGACGAGCAGACACCTTGGGAGTTATCAACGGGCGGCTATTTTATTGAGCGTGATGGGAGTATAGCTGCATGGTACTTCCGGGACTTAAAGGAAGCATCGAATGGATTAGCTATCGTCGCAGCGCATACGGATAGCCCAAATCTTCGTTTAAAACCTGTTCTGAAGGGTCATCAAGTTGGCTTATCTCAATTTGGCGTAGAAGTCTATGGTGGCGCTTTACTCAATAGTTGGCTTGATAGAGATTTAGGAATTTCTGGTCGACTCATCACACTTTCAACAGGTGGAGTTATTGAAGAAAACTTAGTGCAGATCAATGAACCGCTTGCGAAGATTCCCCAACTTGCCATCCACTTAAATAGATCTGTCAACGAAAACGGGCTAATCCTTAATCCCCAACAACACCTTCGACCTATCTGGAATGATACTTCTTCAGATACTACGAATCTTATTGATTTCATTTCGGCTGCCGCTGGAATTGATCGCCACCGTATCCGGTCTTGGGATTTGATGCTCCATGACCTCCAGAAGGCAAGCTTTGTTGGCGCTGACAAACAATGGATAGCTTCAGCCCGCATTGATAACCTCATATCTTGTTACGCTTCATTATCATCTTTCATCAAGAGTGTCTCTGATCAACAATTTAAAAGAATGCCGATCCTTTGCCTATTTAATCATGAGGAGGTAGGTAGTACTTCTGCTGCAGGCGCAGCTGGGAACCTGTTACCGTTGTTAATTCACCGGATCTTCAAAGACATTGATCAATCAGAGGCCCTGGCTAAATCAACATTGGTCTCTGCTGATGGCGCCCATGCAACTCATCCTAATTATCTTGAGAAACATGATTTAGACCACGAAATCCGAATGAACGCTGGGATAGCCATTAAACGGAATAGCAACGAGCGGTATGCAACGAGTGCAATCGGACAGGCAACTGCGCAGAATATCTGCGAGGGCAATAATATCCCCTACCAATTGTTTAGCAATAGAAGTGACCTTGCCTGTGGATCAACTATCGGGCCCATTAGCTCTGCGAATTTAGGCATCAGCACGATTGATCTTGGCGTACCACAATTATCTATGCACTCCACACGGGAGTTATGTGGCGAAAGCGATGTGTCGGCCCTTGAAAACTTTTTATTTAATTTTTTTGAAAGCTGATTACCTAACTTTTAATCTGTCGACAAGTGACAGAAACATAAGAAGAACAGCGTAGATCTCAAGCCGTCCGATGATCATCAGTATCGCAATGATTGATCGGCTACCTCTCTCAAATTCTAAAAAATTCGATGTTGGCCCAGCTTCTCCTAGAGCCGGCCCCATATTGCTCATTGCCGAAATTGTTCCGCTGAGAGATGTTACTAAATCTTCGTTGAAAAAGAACGTTAATGAAACGGTTCCGAGTATGACTAACGAAATGAATAAAGCAATAAATCCTAGTATTGAAGCCACAACTTTTTCTTCAATCTTCTCTTTACCAACCTTTATCGGGTATTCTCCACTGGGTCTTCGAATCAATTTCAACTCTCTTGAAAGAGCCTTGAAGCCGATTTGCATTCGGAAAATTTTCATCCCGCCAGCTGTGGAGCCAAACGTACCTCCAACTGTCATTAGAAATAGGAGCAATAATTGACTTGCTGTCCCCCATAAAACAAAATTGCCTATTCCATCAGGTCGGACATTCCCAAACCCTGTGCTACTTGCAAGGGTAACTACGTTAAATAATGAATCGCGAAAAGCTGTACCAACATCAACCGATTCCATTAACCAATTCATAAGGAATATCACTCCGATAAACGACAACGTAATCCTGACGTACAGATTCCATTCTGAAGAGCGAGTAAAAACTCGAAAATTACCCTTACTCTTCCAGAATTTATATTGAAGGTTGTAGTTCATTGCTCCGATAAACATTCCGAATACGATGATTAACTCAACAATGTAAGAATCAAAACTTCCTATTGAACCATTCTTTGTTGAGAATCCTCCGATAGCTGCGGTTGAAAGCCCATGAGCTACAGCATCATAAAGGCCCACACTTGGGGTAGCCCAAAGGAGTAATGCAATCGTGATCGTCACTCCGAAATACACAAGCCAAAGTGATTTAGCTGTATCAATAGATCGTGCACGCAACTTATCTGATTCATGACCCGGGGACTCTGCAGTCATTAACTGAAGTCCACCCACTCCTAAACTTGGCAAGACAGTCACTGCCAGCACAATGATACCCATGCCTCCATACCATTGCGTAAGTTGACGCCAAAAGAGGATACCGCTACTGGTAGCTTCAATATCTCGGAGAACTGTTGACCCAGTGGTAGAAAATCCAGAAATCGTTTCAAACAGGGCATTATCAATTCGCGACCAAGGAAAGACGCCAGCAAAAAGATATGGGAGCATTCCAATTAAAACACACCCGACCCAACTCCACGCAACTACTGAGAAAATAGCTTTAGGCCTATCCATTGAGTCATCTGCAATCGATGTGACAGCCCTGAGCGTTAAACCTAACACTGCAGCAATTACAGCAGTNGCGAATAANGAAAATTCATNGTGCGAATCANCAGANANCCACTCAATTAACCCAGAAATTACCAATCCGGGCGTGAGAAAAAGAAGAGTGAGCCCAATTATATTTATTGTTGCAGACTCGAATAACCCCTCAAGAAGAAACCGTCTAGGGAATTTCATCATTAGTCCCCTCACTGGAAATTAATCCGCGTAAATTCAATTTGATTGATTGCGATAATTTCAGAACCATATATGCAGCAGGAAGTATTGAAAGTCGCCCCACTACCATCAAGANACTAAGAGTAAAATTTCCTATAATCCCGTATTCAATCGCCAAGGTAGCTTCAGCAATTGGTGGCCCTGCAGTGACGAATGCTGATAAGGAAACAGCTATGGAATCTTCAATTCGTAGCGACTCGTTATCGAGCGAAAGCAAGAATGAGCCCATAGCAATGATAAATATAAAGATGGCTGTATACCCTTGAAGTTTGTCAAGTTCCCGCTCATTCACTACTTCACCACTCACTTTGATTTTNCTNATTGCTTGCCTGTTGTATTTACGNGTCAACTCTCTGCGCAAATATTTAATCAATGCAATGAGCCGATGAACTCCAAAGCCACTACCTGGTGACCCAGCCATTCCACCTGTCGCAAGAAGCAATAAGGCAATAGCGCTAATTCCNGATGAAAATTCCCATCCTTTATTGACAAAACCAGTTGTGCTCAACAGTGATGCGACCTTAAAAAACGCATCACGTACTTGATAGCTAAAGGAACCTAGAAAGTCTCCCTTNAGCCAAAAGAGTACTGCCCCNCCGAAGAACATCAGTAAGTAGAGGCGCAATTCATTGTTGGATTTAATATTGTGGAGCTTCCTTTTACCGATCCACCAGATAACACCTAGATTAAGACCTCCTAAAAACATTGCGCATATCAAAACCCACTCAATGGGCCCCGATTGAAAAGAAGATACTGACGATACCTTCGTACTGAAACCTCCCGTAGAGGAAGCAGTTAACGAATGCACAAAGGAATCAAAAAATCCCATTCCCGCAACTTTTAAAGCAACGAATACGCATATTGTAAGACCGCNATAAAGAANGCTGATTTCCNGCATACGCTTTAATGGTTTTCGCGAAAATATTTTAGGCCCGTAACCCGCAGATGGATTATCACCGCTCGAGCTTATTGGAGTAGCTACAAAAACTAGGAATAGGGCAGCTAAGCCTCCCGCCCATTGTGTTAACGACCTGAGAACATTAACTGACGTAGGCAAAGACTCCGGGTTAAGGGTTGAAATTGCTGTTGTAGTTATTCCGGATGTTGATTCAAGAATAGCTACATCAATTGTGTCAACTACACCGGAAGCTAATAACAGAATTGATTTGAAGGCTATGAAACTCAAAAGGAAATAGAAACTAAAAGAAAAGACTTCCGATGGGTTATTAAGCTCGAATATTTTTACACTTTTAAAATTTAGTAATGCAAATAACGCTAGAAAAGAACCAGAAATGATCAANACAATAGAGACCCNTCCGCCAGCGCCAGAGGGATAATCTGCAAAACCTGAAACAATCGAGATANCNCCTAGCGTGATAGATGCAAAAAGCATAGAACCGTAGTTGCCTTGCAACCTATGAGAGCTTTTGANGTTCCGCATCTGAGTTAATTTTAGTGTGGCTACGCGCATTGGGGAACTCAATGACACCGTAACTAGTCTTCGGAAGATTCTGAAATAAAATAATCTTTCCGTATAGCATCAACCTGTTCAGGCGGGGCTATAAGGAGAACAGTGTCATTAGCCTGCAATTGAGTTGACCCTCTCNCGATAGATGGTTCATCATCGCGAATAAATGCCCCTATTAATACATCTCTTGGCAGCTTAAGCTCACTCACCTTCTTTTCAACAGCTCTGCTTTGCGCACCAACCTTAAGTTCGACTACCTCAAAATCCTGACCAACNCCCAAGAAGGTTGCCACATCTTTTACATCATGNACATANCTGAGAACTCGATTTGCACTTGCNGTAACTGGTGAGAGCGTTGAATCNACATCTGCGAAATCAAGCACATCCATCAGTTTAAGTTTATGAAGGATAGCTATAGTTCGGTCAGTACCTAGCGACTTTGCGTACATGCAGGAGAGAACGTTAGCTTCGTCTTTACCTGTAAGTGCTACAGCAGCATCATATTTGCCAGCATCAATTTCAGAAATGAACTGTGCATCAGTGATGTCTCCTTTTCGAATATCTACTCCATCAAGTTTCTCAGCTAATTCTTCTGCCCTGGCCGAGTCAGATTCCACTAACGTAACCTCGCGAAATTTCATTTTTATAAGTCGTCTCGCCAAAAATTCCCCTGTGCGCCCCCCACCCAAAAGGAGGATACGTTTATTTTTCTTGCGTTTAAATCCTAGAGTTTCAAGAACTTTACTCTTTTCGCTTCCTTTGATCACAAGCCATATGTGGTCCCCTGCTTGAAGAGTTTCTTCAGATCGGGGAATATTAGCTTCCCCTTCACGACGCAGGGCCGCTACCAAGAAACTCCAATCTGGTTCATATTCAGCTCCTATCTGAGATAGGGACTTCCCACAGAAATCGGCTTCGGCAGTAATAGTTACACCAATAACTACAACTTGACCTCCACCCAATGTTGCAATTTCATCTGCACCCCAGGAATCGAGCAGTTCGGATATCTCTCGCGCAGTATCTTCATCAGGGTCAAAAATAAGATCAGGTCGCTCGCCCCCCAAGAACCAAGGCTCTTCTTTAGAGGAGGCTTTAATTTCATCGGCTTCAATTCGAATTATTGATTTCTCTACCCCCCTATTGCGAGCGTAAAGATTAGCTAACAAATTAACTTCATCGTTTGACGAAACTGCTACTAAAAGATCTGCCTCATCAATACCAGCCATTTCAAGCACCTCTGGGTGGCTTCCACTGCCTTTGACCATGGTTGCATCCAGAACGCCATCTAATTGTTTAATGCGAGCAGAGTCAGGGTCAATGACTGAAACATTCATACTTTGCGTTTGGTGCTTGGGGTCAGTAAGCAGGCGTGTTATATATGCTCCTACTTCCCCAGCCCCTATTACAACTATGTTCACTTCTATTTGGTAACAGTTTTCTGCCTAGAAATCACAGATACTTCAAAAAAAATGATTTCTTTCACCACAAATTACTTGAAATACTTACCAAAGCTTCTGCTTCCATATAGAATTCCCGATTGTACTTGTAAGAGAATTAATAAGTCTTTTACCCAGTTAAGAGGAGCAACATTGGAATCAATCCCCTACCTAGCTTTAGTTAGCGCCCTTGCCGCCTTGGCATTGGCATCATATTTTTTCTCAACAGTTAAGGCAGCACCAGCTGGAAATGACCGAATGGTCTTCCTGATGACCGAAATTCAGAAGGGAGCTAAGGCCTTTCTTCGGCAAGAGTACACATGGGTGTCATTCTTCGTCATCGCAATGATTATTCTATTGGCAATTGTTATTGCGCCTCTTGCTTCTGTCTCGTATGTAATTGGGGCAATACTATCTGCTTCGGCCGGCTATATCGGTATGACCGTAGCTACTATGGCCAATGCACGAACAACGGAAGCCGCAAAAGAAGGACCTGCAAAAGCTTTGCCAGTCGCTTACAGAGGTGGAGCCGTAATGGGCTTTTCTGTGGCGGGACTGGCTCTCCTCGGTCTGATGTTCGTGTACCTCTTATTCGTTATCTGGCTTGAGGTAGACGATGCATTTGAAATCGTTACCGCCTATGGGTTAGGAGCATCATCAATTGCTCTCTTCTCTCGAGTCGGTGGAGGTATCTACACCAAGGCTGCGGATGTCGGAGCGGACCTTGTTGGAAAAGTGGAAGCCGGGATTCCTGAGGACGACCCCCGAAACCCTGCCACTATTGCTGACAATGTTGGGGACAACGTAGGAGATGTCGCTGGAATGGGAGCCGACTTATTTGAGTCCTATGCAGGATCAATAATAGCACCGGTAGCCCTTACCGCTTTTGCAGTAACAGGCGGACTAGAAGCTGCTGACGCAACTTCATCAGGTGTAATTGGGCAACTAATGTTTCCTATGGCTATTGCACTTGTTGGTATGATCGCTTCAATACTCGGTTCTTTTCTAGTCAAGGGCGGTGACTCAACTGACTCCAAAGCCCTAAGTCATGCATTGCATAGAGGAACAAACGTAGCTATGGGGCTTACAATAGTGGGAACCGTAGGAATATCGTTCTGGTTGTTTGACTCAGCCCAAGGTAACCCAATCGGTCTAGCTATTTCAGTTATAGGCGGACTTATTGTCGGATGGGCACTTGGAAAAACAGCTGAATTCTATACCTCTGATCACTTTGGCCCAGTTAAGAAGATCGCTGCTCAATCAGAAACAGGGCCGGCAACAACCGTTCTTAGTGGAATAAGTGCTGGCATGGTTTCCGTCGCTGCCTCTGTGATTCTAGTACTAGCAGGTATCGGTGTAGCTTATTGGGGAGGGGAAGAAACCCTCGGTAATGGAATATACGGTATAGCAGTCGCTGCTATTGGAATGCTAGCTACCACTGGAGCAGTCGTATCTGTGGACGCATACGGCCCTATTGCTGACAATGCTGGAGGCATAGCCGAAATGGCTGAACTTGATCCATCAGTTCGAGAAGTCACGGACGCTTTAGATTCCCTCGGAAACACGACCGCTGCGATTGCAAAAGGTTTTGCTGTTGGATCTGCAGCTCTCACAGCGCTTGCGCTATTCAAGAGCTTTGAATTAGCAGTTCAGCAAGCTGGAGGCTCATTGACACTAAACGTAGGCGAAGTTGATGTCTTCATCGGATTATTCTTAGGCGCTGGCCTTCCTTTCCTCTTTGCCGCATTAACAATTGATGCGGTTGGTCGTGCTGCAACAGCAATGATCGAAGAGGTTCGACGACAATTCCGCGAAGTTCCGGGCCTACGGGAAGGGAAGGAAGGAGTCACTCCTGACTCAGCTAGATGTGTTGCAATCTCAACAGAGGCTTCGCTCAAAGAAATGATTATCCCTGGCTCCTTAGCCGTTGTCGTACCGTTGGTTGTCGGATTCATTGACATAGATGCTTTAGGCGGATTATTGGCTGGAGCACTTGTAACCGGATTCGCTTTAGCTATATTTATGGCAAATGCCGGCGGCGCATGGGATAACGCTAAGAAATATATCGAAGCCGGCAACCATGGAGGTAAAGGCTCTGATCCCCACAAGGCAGCTGTTGTTGGAGACACTGTGGGAGACCCCTTCAAGGATACTTCAGGACCGGCAATGAACATTCTCCTCAAAGTCATGACAATTGTGTCACTCGTTTTTGCTTCAGCTTTCGTCTAAGAGCAAGCTCGTATTAATGTAGCTGGATGCCATTCATTACGGTAAACGGCATTCAGCTATATTACGAAATCGACGGCGACGGACCGCCGTTGATGATCATAAGTGGGACCGGAGCCGACCTGCGAAACCCGAGACCCGAAAATCCGACTTTAAATGGTTTCCGAGTGTTACGTTATGACCAACGCGGACTAGGACAAACTGCGAGCCCGAAGAGCACTTACACAATGGCAGATTACGCCGATGATGCAGCATCTCTTTTAGACAGACTTGGAATAAACCGCATCAACGTAATAGGCATTTCCTTTGGAGGAATGGTCGCCCAACACTTAGTAACGCGCTTTCCAAACAAGGTGAATAAGTTAGTACTTGCCTGCACATCACCTGGTGGCAATAATTTTTCATCATTTGATTTAAGAAAAATAGTTTCAAACTCACAAAATCAGGTCGAATCTTGGCTTCGATTACTAGATTCAAGATACAACAATCCCGAAGAGAACCTCCCCGTCCTGACGATGGTCAAAGCTGCATTACATACGAATACAAGGCTGTTCCCCCATATGATAACCGATGGGTTAACTCGCCAACTTGATGCCAGATCAGGGCATGACTGTATAAATGATTTGAGAGATATCCCTCACCAAACATTGATTGTTGGGGGGCGGTACGACGATATTGCACCCCTTGAAAACCTATTAGAGATGCATAGACTAATCAAGAATTCCCAACTGCAGATCTTTGAAGGCGGCCATCTTTTCCTTATGCAAGATAAACAGGCTTGGCCAGCGATTACATCTTTTCTTGTGTCAGAAAGCGATACGCTAAAGGCGTGAACTTAACTGATAGCTATAAACAGCAACGACTCAAAGTAGTTCTGCTGTACGGAGGTAATTCCCCGGAACATGAGGTCTCGCGCACATCGGCACTTCATGTCGTTAAGTCTATAGACCTCAAAAGGTACGAAACTCATTTGGTAGCTATCGATAAATCTGGGATTTGGTATGAGTTCAAACGTGACCTTTCGACACAGGATCAATCCAGTCTTGATCGGCCTCTCCCAATTGAGGGACACCAAATAAATCCCGTTGAGTATCTTTCTGCATTTAATTCGATGGAAATAATTGTCTTTCCAGTCCTTCATGGGCCAAATGGGGAAGACGGCACCATACAAGGATTTCTTGAACTCTTTGACATTACCTACGTTGGCAGTGGTGTTCTATCCTCAGCACTATGTATGGATAAAATAAAATGTAAACAGCTGCTATACGCACACAACGTACCACAAACTAAATGGGTAGGTATTCACAAGAGCTCAATCACTGACCTGAAGGAACATTCCATAAATCTAGATGGTGACTTATTCGTTAAACCGGCAAATATGGGGTCTTCTATTGGAATCTCAAAGGTTACAGACCGAAAGAATATAAAGAAAGCCCTCTCGAAAGCAGCAGAATACGATGAGTGGATAATCGTTGAAGAAGCAATCAATGGTAGAGAAATTGAGGTAGCAATTCTCGAAGATGGAGAGCTGGCAGCATCGGTGCCGGGAGAAATCATCCCGGGCGCAGACTTTTATGATTACGAAGATAAATATGAAGACGGTGCGACTCTACAGATACCAGCGCCATTAACAGATGACGAAGTACTAAAGGTCCAGGAACTTGCAATAACAGTATTTAAATTATTGAACTGCCGAGATCTCGCGAGAGTTGATTTCTTTTACAAGGAATCAGAAAAGGAATGGCTAGTCAACGAAGTAAATACTATGCCCGGATTCACCCCAATTTCTATGTATCCAAAGCTTTGGAGCGCAACCGGAATACCTTACGAAGTACTTGTAAATCACCTACTAAACGAGCCTCACCAGAAGAGATTCAAGGGATAAGAGCAATTTTCAAGAACCTGAGTAACTCTTTACGCCTGATTGCGACATCTCTTATTGTCGATTCTTCTCCTAATGCCTCAAATAACTTAACCTCTGCAGCTGCTCCCATAATCGTTGAATACGCAGAAAGCACGAGTAACTCCGGATCTGACTTCCTAACTCTTCCCGCTTTCATCTCCTCGGTTAACCACATTGTTGCACCTTCAAGAAGAGGCCTTATTCCATCAACTGCATACGTTAATACTGGAGGGCCTAAACGAGTCACTTCTCTCAGCAATCCCAGTAATTCAGGTCGGTTATTTGCTAAGCGAAATACTCGCTTCACTATAGACTCAATTCTATCCCACCCATGAGAACTTTTTCGTATCGCCTTATCAAGAGCTGTTGACAAATCCGTAATGGCTTGCCTTACACATGCCTCAAGCAATAGTTCTTTCGAAGCATAATGATAAAGAATAGATTGCTTTCGAATATCTAGAGATCTCGCGAGATCGTCAAGACTGGTTGAATCATAACCAGATTCACCAAATGCCACCGTAGCCTTTTGTAAGATTCGATCTGAAGTCTCCACGATTGGATTGTACCATTGCCTACCAAGTGGTAGAAATAGAGTGTGATAAAGGAATCGCTTCGCGGCAAAAAGATAGCCATAACTGGATCCACCGGATTTCTTGGAACTGCCCTAGTAGAACTTCTACTTCGAGAAATTGATGATATTCAGTTGCGACTTTTGATACGACCATCTGGTAAGCGTTCAGCATCAAAGCGCCTTGAGAGAGACATCCTACGAAATGACGCATTTGATCAGTTGAGAGAAGCACTAGGTGCAGAAGGTTTTGATAACTTAACCGTCAAGGCAGTCGAAGCATTGTCCGCAGACATTTCGTTAGATAATTTAGGCCTTGACGACGCTGGACTTCAAGAACTCAGCGAATGTGACATTGTAATTCATAGTGCCGCAGCTGTAAGTTTCGACGAACCATTGGACCGAGCGGCGGAAGTTAACCTTATGGGCCCTGTTCGTTTAGTGGAGACGTTACAGAGCCTTGACGTAAAACCTCACCTAGTGATGGTAAGTACGTGTTACGTGGCTGGAAATAGAAAAGGGACTGCACATGAGAAACCTCTTTCACAGAGTCCGTTCTACGTTCCGTTAAACTGGCGAGAAGAAACTGAGGCAGCGCGTAGGACAAGGTCGTACACAGAAGATGACAGTCGACGAAGCGAAAATCTCGAAAAGTTCCGAGCTGAAGCAAAGAGCGAATTAGGTGCGCCGGGAATTTCGTTAATAGCCACCAAAACCGAGCAGATCCGTGAACGATGGGTTAAAGATAAAATGGTAGAAGCTGGAAGGGAACGAGCCACCTCACTTGGCTTTCCAGATGCCTACGCTTTTACTAAAGCTATGGCCGAACAAGCGGTTCAAGAAGTTTGTGGTGACATACCATTATCGATAGTGCGCCCTTCAATCATCGAATCATCATGGGGTGAACCTAAATCGGGTTGGATAAGAGGTTTCAGGATGGCTGAACCTATTATTTTGAATTTCGGCAAAGGAACCCTCCGGGATTTCCCTGGTTTACCCGAAGGCATAATTGACGTGATTCCCGTTGATCTTGTTGCGTCGGCGATTGTAGCTGTCGCAGCCCAAGAGAAACCCTCCGATCCGTTTGTGGTTCAAGTTGCTAGTGGTGCCTGTAATCCGATAAAAATTGGCATCTTGGCCGATTACGTCCATGAATTCTTTGGAAACTTCCCGATCCTTGATGAGAAGAACCAGCCCATAACTCCCTCAAAATGGGAATTTCCGGGACGTGGACGCGTAGTGACGCAATTGACAAGGGCAAAGCGTATCCTTCAAGTCGCCGAAAATGGACTTCACAAACTCCCTATTAGAGGAAACCAAGCAATGATAGTGGCTGACTTAGAAGAGAAACGCAACGAATTAGACAAAGCCATGGAGTACATCACTTTGTACGGAAAATATGTTGAATGCGAAGCGATCTACGACGTGTCAAACCTCCTTAAATTGTGGGATTCACTCGACAACAGGGATAGAAGTGCCTTTCCATTTGACCCGCGCATTATNGACTGGAGAAGATATGTGTATGACATACATCTGCCGACNGTANTCACTCAAGGANGAGTCAAAACAACCCCATCATCCTCCNCACCTGATTCACGAGGNAATAGATTGCGCAAGCAAGTTCTTGACCCTTCNAGGCAACTAGCTGTNTTTGATCTCGAAAATACTCTCATAGCCTCAAATGTAGTTTCNTCTTGGGGGTACTTAGCNACNAAGNGACTTTCTTCNCAAGACCGACTTAAAGTCATTANAAAAACTGTTCTCGAAGCCCCATCGATGCTTGCGATGGACCGAAGGGACAGAACAGACTTTCTCAGAAACTTCTATCGGAAGTATGAAGGCGCACCTGTCCTTCAAATCGATGAAGACTCCCTTGAGATGTTTAANGAATTTATTTTAGCGAAATCATTCCCAGCAGCAATTAGGCGTGTGCGCGAACATAGAGCTTTAGGACACAGAACATTATTGATAACNGGTGCACTTGATTTCGTTGTNCAGCCCTTAAAGCCACTCTTCGACGAGATANTAGCACCATCACTTGAGATANATNNCGGCANATATTCAGGNCGGATGACNCATGTTCCACCTATCGGNGAAACNAGGGCAGCCGCTCTNCGAAGCTACGCTGACGAAAACAACCTTGATTTGAAAGAGTCNATAGCTTATGCAGANTCNACAAGTGACCTTCCAATGCTCGAAGCTGTNGGTTTTCCGGTTGCCGTTAATCCGGAAACNAAGTTAGCAACACTTGCTAGAAGAAGAGGCTGGCTAGTAGAGAATTTCCAACCCATTTCAGGCTCNCCCAAGAAAACCCTACCCTTAGGCTCAAAGAAAGAANNANAAATGCCACAAAATCAACGCAAACACCCAAGACCAGGACTTGTATTAGATGTCGACAGGACGACACCGCCTATTCTATTTCATCATGGCGANGGATTCCGCATGGAGAAACTTCCNGCGGGACGATCTNGAGTTGTATACCCAGCAGAACCGCTACCAGGNGTTGCAAACCCTAACGCCTCTATNCGTCATGCACTAGAAAANCCCCTCGGTGATTCCCCCCCNCTTTCTGCACTTCTAAAATCTGGAATGAAGCTGACANTAGCGTTTGATGACATCTCTCTTCCCCTTCCCCCTATGCGGAAACCCGATATTAGNCAAAGGATTATTGAAGCNGTTCTTGACACTGCTGCCGCAGCCGGTGTCGATGATGTCCATTTGATAGCNGCCCTCGCTCTCCATAGAAGGATGACNGAGCAAGAACTGAGACATGCAGTTGGCGACAGAGTCTACGATGCATTTGCGCCCTCAGGAACCATATACAACCACGATGCGGAAGACCCGGACGGAATGGTAGTTATTGGAACAACGCCTCATGGAGAAGAAGTCCAAATCAACAAAAGAGCCGCAGAAAGCGACNTGATTGTATATGTGAATATAAATCTGGTTTCAATGGATGGAGGTTGGAANAGCACTGCCACNGGACTGTCCGGTTATACAGCACTTCGNCACCACCACAACCCTCAAACNATGGTTGAGTCAAAAAGTTTCATGGACCAAGAGAATTCAGAACTACATAAATCTAACTGGAGGCAAGGAAAGGTCCTNAANGAATCAGGCATTCAAATCTTCCAGATTGAAACTACAGTAAACAACAACACCTTTGGANATGACGGACCACTCGCAATGCTTCAAAAGCGCGAGTGGGAGTGGACTTTCAAAGACCGCATATCATTTCTGGGCATGCANGCTGGACTGAAGAGAATGTCGCCTGCATCAAAACGAAAGTCCTTTCAAGGATGGTATTCACCATACGAAATTACATCNGTNCAAGCAGGCGAGGTAGAAGCTGTACACAAAGTGACCACTGAAAACGTATATAANCAGCATCTTGTCCAAGTTGAGGGACAGACGGATATTCTCACNATGGGATTACCTTACATATGCCCTTACAACGTGAACTCCGTGATGAATCCTATACTGGTCGCTTGCCTTGGGCTTGGGTATTTCTTCAACATGTACAAAGGCAAACCTCTTGTTAGAAAAGGTGGAGTAGTGATCATGACTCATCCGACNCCTTGGGAGTTCCATCCGGTACATCACCCTAGCTATATTGACTTTTTTGAGAGGGTTCTTAGCGAAACTACAGACCCNACTGTGATNAGTCAAAAGTATGAAAANTCATTTGCAGAAGATGATTGGTATAGGCATTTNTATCGAACTTCTTATGCCTACCATGGAGTGCACCCCTTTTATATGTGGTANTGGTGTGCNCACGCTCTGGACCANCTTTCAGAAGTTATTATTGTAGGTGGCAACCAAGAAGCTGTGAGNAGGATGGGATTTAGATCAGCTACTACACTGCAAGATGCATTTGAAATTGCNTCAGATTCAGTTGGGTTTAGTCCTACCATTACGCACTACCATAGCCCACCTATTTTAATGGCAGATGTGACATAGCATGGCAAGGAAATTAACCAAACGGGAAATACAGAGAAAGACGCGAGANATCTATAAAGCTGTCGGGAATTCCCCTCAACGAATNCGATCNATAGCGAACATTAAATCAGCACAATTTCCATACNGAGCAGCTCGTACTCCGANCGGCGTTNCTCCTGTCGAGCGANAANCNTACCTTGGCTCTGATTACCCTACTGTTTGGGCTCGCCGCTTNCCAGCTAGGACNGTGAGACTTCTCNCAACCGAACTGATNGCTAAACCATTAATGNGTTATATTGCTAGTCCTCAACGGACCGGCTATGACCGACTTGAATATCTGGAAAAACGCCAGGCAATCATATTTGTCGCAAACCACCATAGCCATGCCGATACTCCCCTATTGCTAACCTCTATTCCTTTCCAATGGCGTAAACGGCTCATCGTTGGCGCTGCCGCTGACTATTTTTTTAAAACAAAATTTGGCGGTTCTCTATCCGCTTTATTTATTGGTGCTATTCCGGTAGAAAGAAACAAAGTAAGTCGTGAATCCTCAGACCAAATTGCATCATTAATTAAAAGAGGTTGGTCCTTCATGGTATTTCCAGAGGGAGGTCGCTCTCCTGATGGGTGGGGCCAACCCTTTCGCGCAGGAGCAGCATACCTTTCAATAAAATGTAATGCACCAGTTGTTCCAATTCATCTCTCTGGAACCGGCAACATCCTTCGTAAAGGTAAAGTGTGGCCCAAGCGATCATCGACAAAAGTTACATTTGGTGCCCCGATTTGGCCAGGTGAAAAGGAGAACAGCAGGACCTTCTCAAAAAAGATCGAGCAGGCAGTTGCGGAGTTAGCCGATGAAGAAAACAATGACTGGTGGATTGCCCAAAAACGAAAACACTCCGGGAAAACTCCAACGCTGCAAGCCCCCGATATGGGAGATTGGCGAAAGGCTTGGAGCCTCGAGACTCAATTAGACAAATCAGCAGAAGCAACGAAACGCTGGCCGACAATTTAAGACTCACCGCCACAAGTGAGGCGATTTACGATAGATTTAAACTGCTTTAAAAGTAGATACNTTGCTGCGTGCAGTGAAACANAGATAGAGGAATNATGACTGTTTACACGAAAACCCCCATTGAATTAATTGAAGATGTTTACTCCACNTTTGAAGAAAGNTTGNCNAATGCGAGAACAAAGCTAGGGCGTCAACTGACCTACGCCGAAAANGTATTAATCAATCATTTAGATTCACCGAACCAACCCCTTGANAGAGGGTCCTCATACGTAGACCTAAGACCTGACCGTGTTGCAATGCAAGATGCCACAGCTCAAATGGCTTGGTTGCAATTCATGACAGCTGGCCTCGACAAGGTAGCCGTTCCGACCACAACGCANGCAGATCATCTGATNCAGGCAAAAGTTGAAGGGAAACATGACTTACTCACAGCATCCAAAACAAACGAAGAAGTTTACGACTTCCTTGAATCTGTTTGCGCAAAATATGGAGCTGGATTTTGGAAACCCGGAAGTGGAATAATTCACCAAGTCGTNCTNGAGCAATACGCTTTCCCAGGTGGAATGATCATCGGCACCGANAGCCACACACCAAATGGAGGTGGCTTGGGCATGATCGCAATTGGAGTCGGTGGAGCCGACGCAGTTGACGTCATGACTGGCTTTCCTTGGAACGTACGATGGCCAAAACTAATTGGCGTACACCTCAAAGGCTCCTTGAATGGATGGACAGCCCCCAAAGACGTAATTCTTAAAGTGGCTGAAATTCTTACCGTCAAGGGAGGAACAGGAGCAATAGTGGANTATTTCGGCGATGGAGCCTCCAACCTCTCNGCNACCGGTAAAGCAACAATTTGCAACATGGGTGCAGAGATAGGAGCAACTACTTCNATCTTCCCTTATGACGACTCAATCAACCGCTACCTTCATTCAACCGACCGAAGTGATGTAGCAGAACTTGCCAAAAGCAATCAAGAACATCTGACTGCTGACCCTGAAGTATTGCAGTCNCCAGAAGAATATTTTGACCAGGTAATTGAAATTGACCTAGATAAATTACGCCCACATATCAACGGNCCACATACACCAGATTTAGCAAGAGAGGTTCAGGAACTAGGTGCTGAAGCCAAATCTAACGGTTGGCCTCTANAAATAAGTGCAGCACTAATCGGNAGTTGCACAAANTCATCCTACGAGGACATTACACGTGCTGCTTCAATAGCAAGGGAAGCTGCAAAACATGGGCTGAANTCAAAGTGTCGACTCCTAATTACNCCCGGCTCCGAACAAGTCAGAGCAACGATAACGCGNGACGGACTACTCGCCGATTTTGAAGCAGTAGGNGCTGTAGTTTTGGCNAATGCCTGTGGNCCCTGCATTGGACAATGGGACCGNTCCGAAGAGACGAANCACGAGACAGGAACACCGAACGTTATCGTCACTTCCTACAATNGAAACTTCCCAAAACGAAATGATGGAGACCCATCGACTCTTGCTTTCGTAACTTCACCAGAGACAGTTATGGCACTTGCACTCGCTGGAACTGTNGATTTNGACCCNATTAACGGCAGCCTTCAGACAGCAGACGGAGATCAAATAGCATTATCAACTCCTGAAGGAATTGAATTACCTCCAAGTGGGTTTGATCCTGGAGAAGAGACTTTCATCGCCCCACCCGAAAATGCAACNGAACTTGAAGTTAAAGTCTCCCCAACATCTGACAGACTCCAACTTCTTGAGCCATTTCCTGCGTGGGATGGAAACGACTACGAAAATNTACCNATCCTTGTCAAAGCTAAAGGGAAATTCACNACTGANCATATTTCTATGGCAGGACCCTGGCTAAANTATCGAGGACACCTCGAAAANATCTCTGGNAACTTATATTTNGGTGCCGTGAATGCGTTTGAAGGTTACGAAGTCGGTTACGGCAANAATTTACTTACTGGCGAAACACAAACCTTCCCTGAAATTGCTAGATCGTATCATGAAGCCAACCAGCCTTGGGTTGTAATCGGTGATGAAAATATGGGTGANGGATCAAGCCGAGAACACGCCGCCATGGAACCNCGGTTTCGGTTGGGACTCGTCGCCATTGCTCGAAGNTTNGCGCGAATTCACGAAACCAACCTNAAGAAGCAGGGAATGCTGCCTCTTACGTTCTCAGACCCNNCTGATTACGACAAAATTGATGAGTCAGATCGATTATCAGTNCGTAATTTAACTGNCNTGAGTCCTGGNGAAANAATTATTGTTGANGTCACGAAATCATCAGGAGAAACATTTAGCTTTGAGACAACTCATACCTTTAGTGAGGACCAGATTCAATGGTTCAAGGCCGGTTCGGCCCTAAACGTTATCCGCTCTCAGACACAGAGCTAATNTAGTATCTGGTTTAACGATAGATAATAAGCAGTTATCGTTAAACCAGATATAATTCCGTATGGACATTAGACAACTAAATGCCCTCGTTGCCGTAGTTGACACTGGCAGTTTCAGCGCAGCGGCTCAATCACTGCATACTGTNCAGTCAAACATCTCAACCCATATAGCNAGGCTAGAGCAAGAACTGTCAGTATCTTTAATTGACAGACGAACTGGCGTACTAACCGAAGAAGGAGCNNTAGTAGTTGAACGGGCGCGCCGTGTCCAAACAGAACTCGAGTCAATTTCATTAGACGTCAAAGCACTACACACTGAAGTTTCAGGAATCGTGAGACTCGGAGTGATTGGTACAACTGGCCGTTGGGTATCCCCCATTCTACTAGAATCCATGACGCAGAAGTATCCNAAGGTCNAGATACAAATTACAGACGCAGTAACAAGCAACTTNATGCCGTTAGTTGTTCAGGGAAGAGTTGATGGGGCAATAGTAAACCTGCCGATTAATCATCCTGATGTTGAGGCNGAACCNTTATTTGAAGAAGAACCAGTTCTNGTCGCTCCTAATTCACACCCCCTTTCCAAATANGATTCAGTGACCCCAGCCGTTCTTGCAGAATTTCCGCTNCTATTGAACCCCAAAGGCGTTCCATTCAGAGACAGCCTCGATAGAGATCTAGCNACCCACGGAATCAAACTCTCACCGAAAGCTGAAGTAGATGGCATGAGGCTCCTNGCATCACTAGCTACAGACGGCTTCGGGGCGGCAATNNTNCCCGCCACCGCTGCACAAGGTGCTGGGAAATGGAAAAGAATTCCNCTGGAAGGCTTCACACGCCGCATAGTAGGTCTAGCTACNAATAAAAGAGTACCCCTATCGGCTACAACCAGAGTTGTTCGAGANGTCCTCCGTCAAATGATCCTTGAATATGGCTCCGACCAAAATGGAATCTACTTAGCAAATAAGTAACACCATTTCTCAACAAACATACTAAGATGACCCCTGTGAGTGGACAAGAAGATACCGTTCAGGTNCAAACCCAACTTTCGACNGNCACTGTTGTCGAAGTCAAACGAGATAATTTCAAAAGCTTTGTGGAAGTATCNCTAGGGTCTCCAACTGACCCTGTTCCACTTNCAGCAGCTGATGGGCAAAAGTTAGTAGAAGGAATAAGAACTGCGAGAACACANCACATTCCGCTGATTTGNNATATTAACTCAACCGGNGCACCCCCTGATGCAGGGGTAGAAGCACTTGACGGTTGGGGAAAAGCAGCTCAGGAGATAACGGCNAGNTCGGGAATCATACCAATCATCTTCTGCGTTAAAGAAACAGCGTTAGCTGGNCCAGCACTCCTNTTAGGNTTGGCTGATTTCGTGATAATGGTTAAAGACTCCTACAGCTATGTGAGTGGCCCAAGAATGGTTCAAGAGTTTACAGGAGTGCCAATTGATCCAGANACTCTGGGGGGCGCTGCAAAACACGCTCAAATGTCTGGCCTTGCAAGCTTTGTTGTACCTGACCTTGNTTCAGCCTCGGAGGTAGTGGAGGANTTNCTNACCTTGCTCCCAAGTAGCTCCTCGTCTCCCCCACCAACTAATCCCACAACAGACCCAGCCGATCGGCTACTAACAAGTATTGAAAATATAGTCCCAGATACACAGACTGGNAGCTATGACATGCGCGAAATAATAGCCCAGGTAGCTGANGACAATATCCTNACTGAAATTCGAAAAGACTGGGCTACCAACATTCTTACCGCACTATGCACAATTAACGGGAACACAGTTGGAATCGTTGCNAACCAACCTCAATCACTTGCCGGCACTTTAGACATATCTGCATCACAGAAAGGGGCACGATTTGTCAACTTCTGTGATGCTTTCAATATCCCGATNATCACCTTCGTAGATACACCAGGATTCCAACCAGGAAAAGATCTCGAATGGCGAGGAATGATCCGCCACGGNGCCCAACTTGCCTTTGCGTATGCAAATGCAACAATCCCGCGANTATGTGTGACCATACGAAAAAGCTACGGAGGCGCTTATATTGTGATGGATAGNAAGCACATGGGGAACGACTTAGCGTTGGCNTGGCCNTCAGCTGAAATAGCCGTAATGGGAGCAAAGGGAGCTATTGAAATNCTTCATCGCAACGCCACCCAANCTGAGCGGGAAGANCTTGAATCTGAGTATGAAAACAGACTCCTGAACCCCTANACAGCAGCCGAGCGAGGTTCCGTTGATATGGTCATACATCCTGAGACNACNAGGAGGGAANTTTCGGCTGCACTAGATTTCCTCTTATCCAAACGTGAAAANCTCCAAAAACGACTCCATAGNAATACCCCACTCTAGAATCNAAAAACTTCNTNGTAGTCNTCAGAAAGATGCTGCAAAGTGACCGAGATCACATATTTTGCCGATAACATGCAATTTGTAAAACGATCGGAGCGAAGATTTGAAAGAGTCCATAACCATTACTGACAATCGCTCCGGTGAGTCAATTGAGATCCCGATAGATCATGGCGGAGTTGATTCTGGTCCATGGACTAAGTTTCTTCCTGGAATTTGGTTCAAGGATGAAGGGTTCGCTGCCACTGCTGTCACCAACAGTTCCATAACATACATTGACGGGGGTGCCGGACAACTTGAATACCGTGGTTATCGAATTGAAGACCTAGCAAAGAAATCAACCTTTACTGAAGTTGCTTATCTTTTGGTTCATGGTGAACTTCCCACGAGCAGCGAACTAGAGGAATGGAACGACCAACTTGCCAAACACGGCCACCTCGATGATCAGCAAAATAGTAATTTACTTAAGGCGTTCAATAACCACTCCCATCCTATGGGAATGTTTACGGCTGGTTTAGCTGCTTTATCAACACTTTATCCAGATGCGAGAGATGTTGAGGATCCAGAAATACGACAGAAGCACGTTCTTAACGCAATTGCGAAAGTACCAACGCTCGCCGCTTCAGCCGCTGCTTACCGGAATGGCTACCCTGGCGCACAATCGACCGAAGAACTTTCTTACGTGGAAAATTTTTTGTCGATGGCTTTCTCAACACCGGATGCCCCGTTCCGATCTAACCCAACTTTCACAAAAGCTTTGGACCAACTTTTAATTCTTCATGCTGACCATGAACAGAACTGTTCAACTACTGCCGTCAGAGTTGTTGGTTCATCGCATGCAGACCCCTACTCTGCTCTTGCAGCAGGAAGTGCGGCTCTATCGGGCCCCAGACATGGAGGAGCCAACGAAGCAGTACTAAACATGCTTGACGAAATTGGTTCATTTGATAACGTGAATCAGTTTATTGACTCTGTCAAAAACGGTGAAGGTCGCCTCATGGGTTTTGGTCATCGCGTTTACAAAAACTACGACCCCAGGGCACAAATCATCAAAGAAACCGCTCACGAAATTTTTGAACTAACTGGGAAGAACCCGAAACTTGATATCGCTTTAAAACTGGAAGAGGCAGCACTAGAAGATGACTATTTCATCAGTCGAAAGCTNTACCCAAATGTTGACTTCTATTCCGGACTCATATACCAAGCGATGGGGTTTCCTGTTGAAATGTTCACTGTTCTATTCGCAGTAGCTAGAACAGCTGGATGGATATCNCATTGGGATGAAATGCTTTCAAGGAATACAAGAATAGCTCGACCGAGACAACTTTATATNGGCGAAGACACTAGGCAGTTTCCAANCATTGAGGAAAGATAAACTAAGCTGTCTCGCTTTCTAAGATGGTTGCAGCTGCTATCGCTGCTGTTTCAGCTCTCAATATCNACCTNTGGAATGAATACTTGGGATTTGGCGTNTCAAGCTCCTCACTGCTCCATCCGCCTTCGGGGCCAATAGCGATNCGNCGGACCTCATTCGTCATTTTGCTACCTGATAGATGAGCTAGCGCTATCCCAGTATCTTTAANAACTTCTTTGAAGCTTCNCCCTAATTCTATCTTTGGAAGCCATACTCCTTTTGATTGAGCTAAAGCCAGNCGAGAAACCTTCAGTAANTTATTGTGATTCTTTTCGATCTTATGNGCATCCCATTTAGGNACTGATCGTTCGGAGAAAAAAAATGATATTGAACCTACGCCTAATTCTGTNAGTTTTTGAGTGACTAATTCAGGCTTTCCCGATTTCGTGATTGCAATGCAGATTTCNGAAACAACTTTAGGTNNTTCACAAAATTGCTTTACCNTGACTGGANTTAGGGTTGATTTTTCAATTCTAAATACGCTCCAANANCCTTTTCCATCAGTNGCTGTCAAGTGACTGCCCANCCGCAACCTTCTNACAGTCTCCAAGTGATGCAGTTCCGTTTCGTCAAGAGTTGGNGANTCTAAATCCTCTAAAACAATATGTGGAAGCTCGAGTTCGTGNAGTNCACTCAANGCCCTANTCATTCNTTTTACTCTTTCGACTCCTTTTTGGCTTTTCCGCTATTGTTTCCCCNAGTTCCTCAGCTAATTCAATCATTAANCGNTTAGATACTTNNGAGAGATTTTGTGGAGTGTCAATAAGNATTTCNACGATCAANTCACCCCTTCCNCGTCGNTGAAGTCTTGGAACCCCTAATCCTGAGTAACGGAATTTGTCACCGGTTCGCGAACCNGCAGGAATCTTTAGCTTCTGTATTCCATCAAATGTCTCATATTCAATTTCAGCGCCNAGCGCCGCGNAGGTCACAGGTATCCAGAGTTGTTCTACCAAATTCTCNCCATTACGAGANAACCTAGAATGNTGCTCAACTACATACCTGACATGTATATCNCCGCGAGTCCCCCCGCGAGGNCCAGCAGGNCCCATACCTGANAATCGTTGAGTAATACCAGTGTCGACGCCTTTGGGTACTTCAATTGAGAAAGTCTTTTCAGCTTTCTCAAGGCCAGTCCCCTCACATGAGTCACANGGATTCATAATCAATGTNCCAAAGCCTTGGCAAGATGNACACGCTANCGTAGACATAATTTGNCCAAGAATTGATTGNCGTACTTGTTGGAGTTGCCCATGNCCNTCGCACCGGCTACACAATTCCGATTCGCTATTGTGGCTTCCACTGCCAGTACAGGNTTCACACTCTAGAGCNAGTTTGAGAGTGAATTCCACTTCTCCACCATTTACAACCTGNTCTAAAGTTATATTAAGAGCGANTTCNANATCATCTCCAGAGTTNCTGTCCTGAGTCCGGAANCCTGAAGNGCCNAAAGGGCTTTGACCNCCAAAAAATGCCTCAAANATATCGCTNATTCCACCTGCNCCCTGNAAAGGCGANCCANCANTNCCTACNGNNCCAAATTGGTCATATTGCCTGCGCTTCTCATCATCACTCAAAATTTCGTAGGCCATCGCTACATCTTTGAANTTTTGCTCAGCAGTNGCATCGTTNGGGTTTGCATCNGGATGGAATTTCCGTGCAAGCTCCCTGTAGGCTTTCTTAATTTCAGCCAAGGAAGCGGTTCGGCTCACTCCCAATAAATCATAAAGATCATCTTCCATNGACTATCCTCTGCAACCTAGCTGCCTCACAATANNAGTCCCACCTAATCATCTATCTTAAGTGCTGANACGAATGCNTCTTGCGGNACATCAACTCTTCCAATNGATTTCATTCGNTTCTTTCCTTCTTTCTGCTTTTTCAGAAGTTTATTNTTTCTCGTAACGTCTCCACCNTATAGTTTTGCAGTCACATCTTTCCTATAAGCCTTCACAGTCTCTCGGGAAATTATCTTGCTTGAAATAGCAGCTTGAATCGGAACATCAAATTGCTGACGAGGAATTAATTCACGAAGCTTTTTCGTCATCTTTTGCCCGTAGTCATATGCTTTATCCCTGTGAACTATTGAGCTGAATGCATCAACAGGGTCACCTTGCAAAAGAATTTCCACCTTTACCAGATCAGACCTGCTGTAGCCGTCACTTTCGTAATCCATACTTGCATAGCCTTGTGTTCTGCTTTTCATTTGGTCAAAGAAATCTAATACAACCTCCGCTAAGGGTAGCCTGTAGGAGAGTTCGACACGCTCAGGTGAAAGATATTCCATCTTCACTAGCTCCCCTCTCCTACTTTGACATAAATCCATCAAAGTTCCGGTGTAACTACTAGGGGTTATAACTGATGCCAGCAAATAGGGTTCCTCAATCTCCGACATGCTATTGCTTTGCGGAACTTCGCTCGGATTATCAACGTACATAATCTCACCATTTGTTAAAGTCAAACGGTACTCAACAGAGGGAGCAGTCGAAATAAGAGTTAAATCAAATTCTCTTTCCAAACGCTCGCGAACGATTTCCATATGAAGCAAACCAAGGAACCCGCATCGAAACCCAAAGCCTAGTGCACTTGATGTCTCAGGCTCGTAAGTAAAACTAGAATCATTTAATCGAAGTTTCTCCAAAGCATCACGTAGTGTCGGATAATCATCCCCATCCATCGGATACAAGCCGCTAAATACCATTGGCTTTGGCTCACGGTAACCTTCCAAGGGCGTCTCCGCCTTTTCTCCCGCAGAAGTGATCGTTTCTCCTGAACGTGCCTCACCAACGTCCTTTATACCTGCAATTAGATAACCCACTTCACCAGCGCCCAAGGATTTCACAGTCTTTAATTCTGGAGTACGCACACCGATCTCTTCTACGATTGCTCCTGTACCCCGTTGCATAAAATGCACTTTCTCACCTTGAGTAATTTCACCATTGACAACACGAATGGAACTCACGACTCCACGATACTGATCATAATGACTATCAAAGATCAATGCTTGAAGGGGCTGAGCACTATCCCCAGAAGGGCAAGGCACGCTATCAACAACCTTGTCCAGCAACTCACTCACGCCTTCGCCGGTCTTTGCACTGACGCGCAAAATTTCGTTTTCCTTGATGCCCAGAACCTGCTCAATCTCAGAGGCGTACAGATCAGGTTCAGCGGCAGGTAAATCAATTTTATTTAACGCAACCACTATCTCAAGGTCATTCTCTAAAGCAAGAAAGGTGTTAGCTAAAGTTTGTGCTTCTATTCCCTGCGCAGCATCAACTAGAAGTATCACGCCCTCACAGGCAGCTAACGACCTTGACACCTCATAGCCGAAATCAACATGCCCGGGTGTATCAATCAGATTGATGGTAGCCTCTCGATGCTGCAACCGAACACTTTGAAGTTTTATTGTAATTCCGCGCTCTCTCTCAAGCTCCATAGAGTCAAGATATTGAGCGCGCATCTGGCGAGGGTCCACGGCACCGCACAACTCAAGCATTCGATCAGCTAAAGTGGATTTACCGTGATCAATGTGAGCGATTATCGCTATATTTCTTATATTTGCTTGGTCCATTTGAGTTCTTGCGGTTTAGTGTACTTTTTTAGCTACGCTTCGGTACGATACAGTATCTAGCTATGCTATTACCTATTTAATAGCAACCTGATTATAAGAACTATTTTACAAGGGCAGAACGTGGCAAACATCAAAGGTCAAATAAAACGAAACCGACAGAACGAGAAAAGGCGGCTCCGCAATAAAGGAATTCGCTCCGAGATAAATTCTCGTGTGAAGACTGCGATAAAAAATGCTGAATCTGGATCAGCTAGTCCAGCGGACTTACAGGAGGCAGTCAAGAAGATTGACAAAGCAGTAGCCAAAGGAATCTTGCATAAAAATACTGCTGCTCGAAAGAAAAGTCGCCTTTCACAAAAACTAAACTCCTTGAAAGGCTAGTCTCTAGCTCTTATAAAGCGAGGATAATCGGGCTACGAGTAGCTCCATCACAGTTTCTGCTGGGACTCCAGTACCTCCCCTAAGGTTTATATCAGCTTCGGCAAGTAGTTGAATAGCTCGTTTAGACTTTTCGGGTCCTAGCCTATTCGCTTCCGATAGAGTCTTTTTGGCTCTAAAGGTTGATTTATCACCCAGTAAGTTTGCAGCTTCGTCTGCACTCATTCCATTCCTTCCCGACAGTTGAAGGATGCGGAAATAGTGATTTGATAGAAAGCCTAGAATTTGCATTTGATGTTGAGCTCCATTTCCTTGCATCCTTGTAAGTATTCCGAGCGATGACGCCGCATTTCCAGAAGTAATTTCGTTGGTTAATTCCCAGGGTACGACATTCCCTGCTTGACCTATATAGGGCTCAATATCAGATGATTGGAGCTCGGAACCACTTCCAAAAACCGATTCTAATGTTGCTAATATTGCTGGAACTCGGGCGATTTCTTCGCCAACACTCTTTTCCAGCAGCGATATGGATGCCTCATCAAGCATGATCGATGATTCTCCTACTTGTCCCCTAATCCACTCAGTAACCTTTCGGCCAACCCGGACATCAATAACTTCTCCGCAACTATTAACAGCCTCAATTAAAGATTTAGGTATTTGGTTAGCTCTTTGGAGTTTCGCTCCTTTTTCCCAAACAAGTATCAGATAGTTCGTCTCATTGGGGTCCTCCAGATACACAAGTAAGGCTTCTAGATCTTCTTTTCTAGAGAAGCGGGCAAAGTCACGACCAATAACAATTCTCTTTTGGGTCAGAAATGGAACTGTTTGAATAGCGCCCACTAGAGACTCAACTGAATAATTGTCGGAGTCAGTCTGATAGTCACCCTCAAGTAGCTCTTCAACTGCTAATGATTTATCCTCATCCCCTAGAAGTGAGATTGTTAATTTCTCTAATTCGCGACTGATAATTGAGGGTTCATCACCTCGTATTAGATAGACGTTAACCAATTCACTCACAGGTAGATCTTACACCACACAGTTAAATCAGAAACTAGAATAGCTTTGAGGCAAGCTTTCTTCTGAAACTATTTGCTTGCTCAGATTCAGAACCGAGAACATCCAAAAGGTCAACGAATTCTTGACGGGCGTCATCATTTCCAGAAACACGTTCAAGGAGATATTCTAGCTTCTCAATAATTTCGTCNGNAGTGATNTCNCCTGTTCTTGCNAAGGCTTCGATTCTTCTNGTCTCTGAGCTCTCCGGNATTCTTTTAAGAAGTNCCAGCGCTTCGTCAACTCTNTNGCTTTCAACAAATATCATCGCAAGTGCGGTAACTGCTTCAACGTGATCCGGAACTGCTAGGAGAATCTCAGATAGAGATTCTTCTGAACCGTCTGCAAGTAAATTTTCAATAATAGCGTCTTGCTCAGTCGGCAATAAGCTATCTACAAATTCTTGTACACCATCTTCTCCTTGAGCCCCCATGAACCCATTTACGACTGCCCCATCTTTGAATGCGTAGACGGCTGGTATGCTCTGGACTTGGAATGTTTGACGTATTTGCGGATTTTCGTCAATATTGACCGCTACAAGTTCTACAGCGCTATTTGTTTTAGCNACAACAGTCTCNAGGATAGGTGTTAGCGATTTGCATGGCTCACACCATGGCGCCCACAAATCGACTATGACAGGTAACGTNTCTGAGCGAATTATGACGTCATTGTTGAAGGTTTCGTCGGTCACTGATTTCATAGGATCAATATAGCCAAATGAACTTTATTTCACCCCTTTACTCAATTACTCAAAATAATCATTTCGATCATTTCCTCGTCATTAAAAATCGTTTGATTGGCTGCTGAGCAATGAGGACAATAAGGTTCTTCAGGTTCATGATCCTTTCCANAAGCTTCGCAAACCATAATTGTGGAGCTAAGGGGAATTGAACCCCTGACCTCTTCCATGCCATGGAAGCGCTCTACCAACTGAGCTATAGCCCCTTAGAACCGTACCTTATCGCTTAGCTCAGAGACCTTGACATAGAAAAGCAAAATAGCTGTTATTTATTAAACCATCTCGGTAGGCATGTCAGCCCACAATTTTTCTAGTTTGTAATGTTCACGTTCATCTGTATGAAAGACATGAACGACGAAGTCTCCATAATCCATGAGCACCCAAAGGTAATCATTGTTNCCTTCAATGCGTATCGGTTTTGGCCCAAACTTATTAGTTATTTGAGCTTCNATTTCTTCAACCAATGCGCGGACCTGACGAGTATTACCTCCAGATGTAATGACGAAGTTATCTGAAATACCTAATACGTCACCGACATCAATAATTAGGGTATTTTGCCCTTTCTTATCATTAATCGCATTTACGGCTATTTCAATCCAAGGTGATCTCACTGACCTTTATGGTAACTCATTCAAGGGAGTTACTCCCTATCAGAACCGTAACATCCACTGCAGACTCGGATAATGGTTCAAATTCAATGCTAGAGCCAGCAATAGCTTCGCTGAAAGCCTCAGCAAAGTTCAAGTAAGCCTCGTCATAGTAGGTGATAAGAGTTTCGCGTACACCAAATTGCTGCGCATTTCCTATTAACTTTATTTCAGCTCCAGCTGAAACGAGTTCTGGCACAAAGGTGTTAACCATATCGATNCCCCCAATGCCGTCAAGCAATTTTACTTTAGCCCGCCCATTTTCATAGGGAGCGATAGGAAATGGGATGACCTCAAGAAGCAATGCGCTCAGAAAGTCTTCTTCAAGTCTGAGGTGCTTACTGGAGTCATGAACTTCAAACAAATTCAAATTTTGAATGATCAGATTCCCAAAACTTATTCCTCGGAATATTCGACTCAGTTCCCTTTCCCGCCATTCGTTCTCTAATGTTTCCGTTTCATCAGTTGTTAAGGAGCTAAGCCATGATTCCCAAAAATTCTTNTGCCGTAGCCACTTGTTATAGCTGGATTCATTATCACTTTCCCATGCTAGATAGCTATAAATTTCTGAAGGGGGTAGTGCTAATTCTCCGGATTCGTAGATTATTTCGGGCTCCCCGTCATCTAGCTCAATGAGTGGATCATCCAATGAAACAACCAAGGGAACAGATACTTGAAAATATTTCACTAAATCTTCCTCGGCAATAAAGGATGACGCATTAAATCCTAACTTTAGATACCGTCCTAACTTAGAAATAAATTCAGGTTCGCTGACCGTTAAGTACATTTCACTAATTGATGCATCTTCTGCAATTAGTAAATCGACTGGAAAGACAATAGCAGTTCCGCCAATATCGTCAGCAAATAAAGCCAATAACGCAATTGAAACCAATTCACCATTGGCTCCCTTTAGTCCGAGCAGGTGTGTGGGTGTTGAAGTCACATAACTCTCAAATCCAGGGGCTAGAGGATCAAGAATTATTTCAGTAAAGTCTCCATCAGCAGATTCCAGTATGGCATCGGTTGCATCGCGAACGAGCAATAANGNNGNCANANCTAANCCCAGGATGGCAAGCGGTAGGAGCCAATTCCACCAACGAAATTTTCTNNNACCACTCAAGAGTCACTCACGATATANGCCATGTTTNGCAATATAGTTTCTAATTCCNTGAGGGATTNCATCTGCAATGGTTTCTTCGTNTTTTAGNAGAGAGCGAATATTNTCNGAAGAGATATCTAGATTNAGTCCNTTAATACGAATAGCCGATGANAGGATAGAAGGTAATTCNATGTCCGTAAATCCNGGNCGTTCAACTACCACTACCNGAGATTGATNTAAGACTAAATCAGGGTTTCGCCATGTCTCTATNNCAATCGCAGTGTCGTACCCTAGCAGCAAATAGAANTCGGCATNNTGGTAATTTGATCGAAGNGCACGCAGGGTTTCTGATGTANTNGACTCACNCCCNAGCTGAAATTCAATATCCGTAACGGTGGCGTCGCTATAACCACTAAATAGAAGCCTTGCCATTTCCAATCTATGNGAGCTATCTGTAACTTGGCGGANANCGCTCTTTTGCCAAGGATNATTGGCNACAGTCACTAATACATGGTCAAGTTCTAATTTCTCNACTACTAATTTGACCAANTCCAAATGGGCTTTATGAGGTGGGTCAAATGACCCNCCAAACACGCCTAACTTAATATATTTGTGCACTTTTGTATGCTATACGATAGNNCNTGAGATGCAGAANGCTTTGCCTATTTNCACTTGNNCATACNCATNTGNAAGAAATGCTTGATTTATCTTGAGATATGTATTATGTTNTATNTTGCTTTTAGANCNNCCCAAGNTTTGGGTNGNTCGGNCGCGTNAAGCGTTCTAGTNTGACAAGATATTTCAACAGATCCCCCCGATCAAACCGTTGATNAACTACGTNGTAGTTCTNTGTCANGTCTGTTNACCAGATACCCCNAACCCCCCAACAGAGTGAGAANAATATGAGTGATTCAGTAGGACAATATCTAAACGAGATAGGGTTAGTACCCCTTCTCACTGCAGCNGAGGAGCGNNAGCTTTCTCAGATTATTGAAAAAGGCGTNGAAGCGCGNGAGCGNCTNGCTGCTGGCGAAAANGGCGTAGANCTCAAAAGAGCTGACCGTAAAGCGGCTGANGCNAAAGACCGATTTATTCGAGCAAACCTNNGACTAGTGGTCAGCGTAGCCCGGCGTTATCCTCTNCCAGCTGGNATGGAATTATTAGACTTAATACAAGAAGGTAATCTTGGGNTGGAACATGCAGTTGANAAGTTTGACTGGAGAAAGGGTTTCAAATTTTCAACATATGCTACTTTCTGGATACGGCAGGCTATTGGNAGGGCACTTGACCAAAAAGCTAGCCTAGTNAGATTACCTGGTGATAGATCTGCAAGCCTTCGAGCNGCNCTNNGACAGGTTTCNGGNGACGGCGATGAACTTGACGAAGANCACGCAAGACTACACAGNCTNACAACCCCNACTTCACTTGACAGAACAATCGGNGACGATGACAGCAACGAGCTCGTTGATCTTCTACCAGATGTGAACCCAGGTCCTGANCAAGCGGTTATGGANGAAGCACGAGAGACGATGGTTTATGACTTGCTAAATGTTCTTGATGATCGTGCAAGGTACGCTGTTGAGCAACGTTTTGGTCTTCAAGATGGACGTAAGCGCAGCTATCGAGAAGTTGGCGAGGAACTTGGCGTAACTGCTGAAGCTGCCAGGAGACTTGTAAAGAGGGCGGTAAATATTGTTCGCGAAAGCGCTCCTGATCAAATGGATATTGACGCAGCGTAAATTACCGGTTTATCAACCTAAATCGTTAATTTGGTTGCGATCTGATTAATAAACAGAGACAATTAATAGGTGACTTCAAATTGGAATCCCAATAGCTGGACTAATTTCGCTGCCGATCAGCAACCTGATTGGCCAGATGATAATGAACTCAACGCTGTTCTGAAAGAAATCTCCGAACTGCCACCTCTTGTTTTTGCTGGCGAAGCGAGAACCTTAAAAAGTAAGCTGGCACGGGTCTGTAACGGAGAGGCCCTTCTGCTCCAAGCTGGAGACTGTGCTGAATCTTTCTCAGCGCTCTCAGCAAATTCAATAAGAGATAAACTGAAAGTCATTCTCCAAATGGCAGTTGCCCTAACTTATTCAACGGGTTTGCCAGTGGTAAAGGTAGGACGCATTGCGGGGCAGTTCGCCAAGCCGCGATCGAGTCCTACAGAAACAAAAGATGATGTAGAACTTCCATCTTTCCGAGGACACATAGTTAACGATACGGACTTTAATGCAGGGGCCCGAACAGCTAATCCTAAGAGGCTCCTGATGGCGTACAACCAGAGCTCTGCTACCTTGAACTTACTGCGAGCTTTTACCAGCGGTGGTTTTGCCGACTTAACACAAGTCCATTCTTGGAATCAACAATTTGTAGCGAATAGTCCTGCCGGAGCGCAATACAAGGAAATAGCCGATGGAATCACGAATGCGCTCGCATTTATGCGAGCTTGCGGAATCACATCGGAAGATCATCCTGCTCTCCACGAAGTTGATTTCTATACAAGCCATGAAGCTCTCTTGTTAGGGTATGAAGAAGCTCTTACTCGAAACGATTCTATGAGTGGAGATTGGTACGACTGCTCTGCACACATGCTGTGGATTGGTGAGAGGACAAGACGGCTTGACGGGGCCCACATTGAATTTCTCAGAGGAGTCGAAAACCCATTGGGTTGTAAGCTTGGGCCAACTGCAACAACGGAAGATGCTATCAAGTTGTGCGAAATATTAAATCCAAAGCAAATCCCCGGAAGACTCACGTTCATTACCAGAATGGGAGCTTCAGTGATAGATAATAAACTTCCAGAGTTAGTAGGGGCAGTTCAAGACTCTGATCATCCTGTAGTTTGGGCTTGTGACCCGATGCACGGGAANACATACACTGCGGAATCTGGATTGAAAACTAGAAACTTNTCTGATGTCGTAGATGAAACAAAGANATTCTTTCATATACATCGCTCAATAGGAACCTGGGCNGGAGGTATNCACGTTGAGCTTACNGGCGANAATGTTACNGAGTGTGTTGGAGGCGCCGAAAACCTCTCGGATGATGATCTAGCTCTGCGTTATGAAACGATGTGCGACCCAAGACTGAACGCCTCGCAAAGCCTTGAGCTTGCGTTTCATGTAGCTGAAGAGCTGCGGTCCAGTTAGACGAGGTTTTCAACAAATGCTTCAAGTTGCTTTAAGTTTCGAACCTCGAACGTTCCATTACAGAAATCACTATATTCCCCCACGATAGAATCACCGGTGTCCCAATAACTCTTGGGCTCAGGGTTTAGCCAAAACACTTTGCGAGCTTTGTCCTCAATGTTTTTTATTACCCATGATTGAGATGCGTGATAATTATTACGTGCATCTCCTAAAATTATTACGGTAGTCTTTGGCCCTATATCTTTTGCGAATCGTTCATCAAATATCTCAAATGCATGCCCATAGTCAGAATGTCCATCAACCCAAATGACATCCGCTTCGGTATTAACTCTGTGTATCGCTTCGGTAATATCATCAACATTCTCAAAGAAGTCAGTAACCTCGTCTAAACCATCTATAAATACAAACGAACGCACTTTCGAGAATTGATTATTCAACGCATAAACAAGATGGAGCGTAAATCTAGCAAAAGCAGCAACGGACCCTGAAATATCAGCAATCACCATTATTTCTGGTTTCGAGGGTTTAGGATACTTNAATTTNGGTTCAGCNGGAACTCCTCCATAAGANAGTGAATGCCGNACCGTTCTTCGAAAATCAAGNGGCCCCTTTCGTCCATGCCTNCTCTTTCTTGCCAACCTAACAGCTAATTTTCTNGTNAAGGGCCAAATAGCACGTCGCAGTGCTACCATCTCCTCCCNGCTAGCGTGCATAAAGTCAACATCTTCTGGAAGNGGTTTACGNAGTGTTTTNGCCATCGCCTCTACTCCTCGNTCAGCCACAAGCCTGCGACGNATTTCTGCTTCGATTTCTCTNTTTAATTCTTCAATNCTATGTTCGTACTCATCTTTCCTTAANCGCTCCTCAAGAAAATCTAGNTCNGNTTCANTNTCAGCGCTGCTAGTNAGCAAGCGATCCAAAACCTCTTCNAGGTTTAAGTTACGNAATGTNCNGTANAGGTAGTACGTTCCTCCCACNGGCCTGCCAGGTTCCATTCCTGCAAATCGTTGNACGGATTGACGAGCAACTGTCCGCATTAGATTTCTNTCTTGTTTTGCAAGTGCTTGNAATANCATTTCAGCTANTTGCTCTTGTGTTAANCCTTCTTGACTACCGCCTTGCCCTTGAACTTGCCCTTCTTGNTGATTTTCCTCTTGAGTAGCTGNATCATCAGACTCCCATTCACCATCTACCAANTNATATTCTGCTCCGCGCAGCGAAAAGTAGACTTCAAAAACAGTTTCNAATGCCCTCCANTGNGAGTGATTCTTAACAAGAGTNCCTGCNAGAGCATACTTAAATGTTTCTCGATCNTCGATGGGAATATGCTTCACTGCNTCTACTGCATCAAGATTNTCTGTCAAGCTNACCGGCAAACCTGCGCTGCGTAATTCAACGATGAAACCATTTAACAGTTCAAGCAACGGAGCGTGAGTTGCGATCTCCAATTAATTACTCACCGCAGAATTCAAATCTTCATCACTCGAGAACTCTTTAATGGCTTTATCAATATCTGATCGATATTTCAGAAGAATGTTAACCGTGTCAGTTGCAGTTTGCGCATCAATGTGTTCAACACCCAAGTGAATTAGAGTTCGCGCCCAATCTAATGTCTCAGAAACGGAGGGAGCTTTCTTCAACTCCAGTTGCCTAACAGTTCTGACAACTCGCGCTATTTGGTCACCTAAATTTTCTTCAATATCAGGCACTTTAGTGAGGATGATTTCTCTTTCGCGTTCCAGCTCGGGATAGTCAATATGGAGAAACAGGCACCGTCGCTTGAGGGCCTCCGAGAGCTCGCGTGTATTATTTGANGTCAANAANACAAGTGGNATTTGTTTNGCTTCTATTGTTCCCAATTCAGGTATGGAAACCTGGTANTCAGAAAGGATCTCAAGCAATAAAGCCTCGGTTTCNATTTCAACCCTGTCNACTTCATCAATCAGCAACACGACAGGATCATCAGAACGAATAGCNTCAAGCAATGGCCGAGTNAANAGGAACTCATCGGAAAAGATATTGTCTTCAAGGTCTTCCCAAGAATTTGATTCCTCTGAATTCCGTTCTGCTTGAATCCGCAAAAGCTGTTTTTTGTAGTTCCACTCGTACAAAGCTTTAGATTCATCTAACCCTTCGTAACATTGAAGCCTTATCAGACGCGATCCTGTCATCTCAGCTACGCTTTTAGCAAGTTGGGTCTTACCGGTTCCAGCAGGGCCTTCAACGAGTATCGGCTTTTGAAGGCGATCAGCTAGATATACAATACCAGCGATCCCATCATCCGCTAAATAGTCAACATTGCGAAGATCTTCTTTTACTTTGTTGACTTCGTTAAACCTATAGGACATACCTTCAAAGGGTAGAGGGCATCCCACTATTTATGCGAACTGTATTAGATAAATTGTGTATTTGTACCTGCTTCCGATGCTAGTTTGTTTAACGGTAGGCTTAAACTTGTGGAAAACAGCNAACCAAAAAGTGANCTAAGCAGACCAAGTGGGCGAAATGCAATGATCGTCGGTGCGGGAATCATGCTGTCACGACTATCTGGCCTCATACGTGAACTTATTTTTGCAGGCTTGCTGGGCACCAGAGTGGCTGCCGACGCGTTCAAAGCAGCGTTACAAATACCAGGCTTGCTCCAAAATATACTTGGAGAAGGAACATTATCTGCTTCTTTCATCCCAACTTATAGCCGCCTTATCGATGCGAACGATGATAAGGATGAACCAGGATTGGTTGCAGGCACCATAGTTACTCTTCTTGGTTTGATAACTTCGGCAATTGTAATCATAGGAATTCTTGCTGCCAGACCTATGAGTAAAATCCTCCTTCCATTGCTACCAGATGAAACATTTGAACTCACTGTTAACTTAGTCAGAATAATGTGGGCCGGACTGGGCTTCATTGTCCTCTCATCATGGTGTTTAGGAATCCTAAACGCACACAGAAAATTCTTTTTATCCTTCGCTGCCCCGATTCTTTGGAACGCTGCACAGATTATCTTTGCGTTATTAGCTTGGGCGCAAGATTGGTCTAATGCATCCATCGCAAAAGCAGCAGCATGGGGTGTCCTTGTGGGTGGTGCGCTTCAGTTCCTTATCCAAATTCCACTGGTCATCAAAGTATCCCCTTCGATTAAACTAGGAGTTAAGAAAGGCTCAGACGCTGTTCGCGAAATAATTTCAAAATTTTTCCCAGCCGTAATGGGCAGAGGCGTTATCCAATTCTCAGGATTTCTAGACTTGTTTCTTGCTGGTTTTCTAGCAACCGGCGCATTCACAGCCTTATCGCTTGCCCAAATCATTTACATGTTACCTATCGGCTTGTTTGTGATGTCAATTATCTCTGCAGACCTTCCCGAGTTCTCAAGAGACAGAGACAACATCTCTGCTATAACCACAAGATTTATAACTAGCTCTGAACGAATCGCCTTCTACTTAGTGTTCTCAAGCATTGCTTTCATAACAATGGGAGAACCGCTGATTGACTTTCTATTCGAAAGAGGCAAATTCACAAGCGAAGACACGCTTTACATTTGGATTGTTCTAGCTGCGTACAGTCTGGGCCTTTATGCCACAGGAATGAGCAGGCTCTATCAGAATTTATGCTACTCGTATGGAGACGTTAAAGGTCCAGCGCGCTTAGCAGGGCTACGTGTTTTAGTAGCAGGGTCTGTGGGGTTTCTACTAATGTTTCAGCTTGACCGTTTTGCAATAGACCGTAACGCCATCATTAGGATCGGCGACTTCCCGTCTTTCACTCCTCTACCTGAGCTAGCGCGAGCCCTAGATACTACCCCGCAGCCACTTGGCGCTTTAGGCTTAGCATTGGGAAGTTCAATAGGTGCCTGGATCGAATATTTATTGTTAAAAAGACGAGTCTCAGATAATTTTCATGTCAAGAAGGATCCAAACCTAGAAAGAAGATTTTTTCTACTACCAGGAATGGTCGCAGCAATACTCGCTGGGAGTATTTCGTTTTTCTTATTCGATTACAATGCCTATCTGGTAGCACCGATTGCGCTGTTGTCTAGTGGGATTGTATATACATTTGCTTCATCGCTTCTAGGTTCCAAAGCTGCAAAAGAATTTCTACGAACNATCCGTGTCCATCAGTAATGCTTATCGCTCAAGATGACTAGCTCATCTCTATGTATAACTTCATTTGGAGTCATACCTTCTACCTCTCCTACGTTCTGCCCTAGCGAATCTTTAAGTTGAGAAGAGCTACATGAAACCAAGCCACGCGCAACAAGTTCTGAGTCCTCACTTAGAATTTCTACAGCATCGCCACTATCAAATGTTCCATGCTGTTCAAGGACGCCAACTGCTAAAAGCGATCCACCATTTTTTTCAATCGCCTCTTGGGCACCTCGATCTATAACAAGCTGTCCCTTCGTTTGAACCGCAAAAGCGATCCATAACTTTCGAGCTGGTAAGGGGTTTGGCTTTGGGCGGACAATAGTCCCTAAATCCCCTACTTGATGTAATGAATCGGCTACTACATTAAGTCGTGTAGCGGCTGCGATTGTTGTGGTTACACCAGCCCACGAGGCCATTTTCGCAGCNGCTAATTTAGACTCCATTCCGCCGCTTCCAAACTTACCTGAGGTTCCTCCAACTACTGCATCTATTTTGTCAAGAGATCGTATTTCCCGAATCAATTTAGCTGTTCCAGAGCTTTCTCTTTTAGGATCTTGCGAGTAGATCCCATCTGTATCAGTGAGCATTATCAATTGTTCAGCGTTAAGAAGTTGAGCTAGCAAAGCGGCAATCCTATCGTTATCACCCCAACGTATAGCGTCATCAGCTATNGCATCATTTTCATTAACTATTGGAAGAATTCCAGAAGTTAAGAGCTCTTCAACCGTTGATCGAGCGTGTAGGTAGCGTTTACGAATAAAAAAATCGTCAGGCGCCATTAATAATTGAGCTACAGAAATGTTATGTTTTAAGAAGCTTTCAGCATACGTTGCCATTAATTTTGGTTGACCAATTGCTGATGCAGCTTGGAGAATCCGAGAATCTGTAGGACGATTATCGACATAACCGAGGTTCTCAAGACCAGCGCCTATTGCGCCGCTACTGACTAGGACTATCTGAGAGAAATCTTGTTTCGCAATTGCGATTTCTTTTGCTAATTTATCGATGGCGCTCTCGCTAATTGAGCCATTGGCCTTCGTTAACGAAGAAGTACCGATTTTTACTACGACTGTCACTTATTCATTCTTGCAGAATTGCTGCTGAAAGTCTTTTATTTAGCTTTGCTCAATCAATCCAATGTTCATCATCATCCATGTAATCAAACTGAAGTTCACCAATTTGTACGTAGTCGCCTTCTCTAATTCCTGCTTTACGGAGCGCCTTATTCACACCTATTTTCTCAAGGGTAAATTGGATATATTCAAGAGCTTCAATATTTGTGAGGTCATTTAAAGCAACCGCTCTTTCGGCTTGACGGCCTTTGACTATGAATATATTTCCTTCCCTCGAAACGGAGATTCCTTTGGGTGATGGACGATGAATAACGATTTCATCAGAGTTCGTGAGCTCGGCTTCTCGTGCTTCTTTCACAAGGAGTTCAAGTTTATATTTCATCTCTTGAACGCCTTCTCCTGTAACAGCCGAAACTTTAAGAGAATCTTCTAAGGCATCTTGCGCTGCGACATCAGCTTTAGATGAAATTAATAGGCGGGGGCGCTCTAAAAGTTCTGGCTTGTAATTCCCCAATTCACGTAAGAGTATCTCTAACTGACTATCGACTTCACGCCCATCGTAAGGTGCGAGGTCCAAAAGAATCGCTAAAACTCGAGCCCTCTCAACATGTCTAAGGAATTGATGGCCTAGCCCCTTTCCGTCTGCGGCACCCTCAATCAAACCTGGAATGTCAGCTATGACCATTTCAAACTCTTCGCTCCCTTTCACAACTCCGAGGTTTGGAACTAGCGTTGTAAAGGGATAGTCAGCNATTTTCGGCTTTGCTGCTGAAACACGAGAAATAAGAGTGCTTTTGCCTACATTAGGGAACCCCACTAGGGCGACATCTGCTANAAGCTTCAGTTCCAGATTTAGCCATTGTTCCTCTCCATGCTCNCCTTGTTCAGCAAAACTNGGCGCTCTCCGCCTATTACTNAGGAANCTNGTATTTCCTTTTCCGCCTCGCCCACCNGCTGCTGCTAACCATTTCGCTCCGGNCGAAGAAAGNTCAGCAAGTACACTGCCCGCGGAATCNTTGACCAAAGTACCTACNGGAACATTAACTAATTCGGAACTTCCATTTGCACCGTGCCGACGCTTCCCGCTACCGTGCTTACCACTCTGCGCCTTTCGATGAGGNTAATCTCGAAATGCCAATAANGAAGCTACGTTATGNTCTGCNACTAACCAAATATCGCCTCCNTTACCACCGTCCCCNCCATCAGGACCCCCACGATCTACGTGGGCNTCTCGACGAAATGANACACAGCCAGCACCACCGTCACCAGCTTTCACATTNAGGCCACATTCNTCNACGAANTTAGACATGAANGCAGTTTACTAATTTATTAATTTATTTTATAGAAAGAGANNAATCTAAGTTANTCNGGAAGGACGTCNACAAGCTTTCTTCCACGTCGGCTGCCGAATTTAACACGGCCATTAGCAGTTGCGAATAGTGTATCGTCTCCACCTCTACGAACATTCTGACCTGGGTGAAACTTCGTTCCTCGTTGACGGACAATGATGGATCCAGCTGAGACTGCCGTTCCGTCGTAAGCTTTAACTCCGAGCCTCTGGGCGTTGGAATCTCTTCCATTTCGCGTTGAGCCGCCACCTTTTGTTTTAGACATTATTAGTTCCTTGATATTGATGTGATTTTAATTTCGTTATATTTCTGGCGATGTCCCCATCGTCGGCGCTGGTTACTTTTGTTCTTGTAGGTAAATCCATTAATTTTCTTTGATTTTCCTTTATCAACTATCTCTGCACTGACAATAACGTCTTCTAATTCGCTAGGTTTGGCAAGGACTGTATTTCCGTCCACCAGCATTAATGGAGTAAGAGATACAGATTCTCCAATATCCCCCAGGATCTCAACGTGAAGTACTTGGTTTTCCTCTACGCGATATTGTTTACCACCTGTTTTAACTACTGCATACATGTTTTCATGATATTCGGTTTGCTTGTAAATACCGACTATTTCAGAAAAGCTTGTTTACTATTCCTGAGCTTTAGTAAATGTTTGTGTCAAACCTTCGCCGATTCTTTTTCTTGTCATTTCAACTAACCCAAGTTCAGAAATGCCAAAGACTTGAGTACGAGTTTTGTCTCTTGATAGTTCTGCACGGAATGTTTTCATTACCTCGTTTCGATGTTGAGGTTTCTCCATATCTACGAAATCAATGACAATAATCCCCCCTATGTCTCTAAGGCGGAGCTGATGCGCTACTTCTTTAGCAGCTTCAAGATTATTCCGGTAGACAGTTTCCTCTAAACTTGAGGTTCCCACATTCTTCCCTGTGTTTACATCAATGACAGTGAGCGCCTCTGTATGTTCAATAATTAGCGAGCCTCCTGAGGGAAGCCAAACCTTACTATCAAGTGCTTTAGCCAACTGTTCCTCGACGTAGAAGCGCTCAAATAGGTCAACTTCCTCGTTAGCACTATCGTGATATTCAATACGATCCGCTAGAGCGGGAGCAACTGTGGCTAGGTAAGATTTAACTTCTTCGAATAACTCTGGGTCGTCAATGATGACTGATCGATATTCTTTGTTGAATTCTTCTCTGATCATACGGAACGGCATCTCTGGCTCTCGGTAAAGCAGTTTAGGAGTACTCGCTGTTGCTGATTGCTTTTCGATATCCAACCATTGGTTAACTAAGCGGGATACGTCTTGCTGGATCTCTTCTTTCGTTATATGTTGAGCAGCAGTTCTGACGATAACACCATGTTCTTCCGGTTTTGCCTTATCGAGAATTTGACGCAGCCGCTTCCGCTCCTTTTCTGGCAAGCGCTTTGAAATCCCAAATGTTTCACTATTTGGAACTAAGACCACGAATCTGCCAGCTAGCGAAATTTCTTGTGTTAGTCTTGCACCTTTGTGTGCGATTGGATTTTTGGTAACTTGACATAGGATTGACTCTTTATTTTTAAGTGCTTCTTCAATTCTTATTGCTTCGTTTGGCTTACTGGAGGCATTCTTAGTTAGATCACTTTGATAGAGAACCGCATTTTTAGGAGTTCCAATATCAACAAACGCGGCTTCCATTCCAGGAAGAACATTCTCTACTCTTCCCAGATAAATATTTCCATGAATTTCACTGATATCATCCGCTGGTCGTGAGACGTAAAACTCGATCAGAGATCGCCCCTCTAGCATAGCTATTTGAGTGACATTGTCTTCTACGTGTACGACCATTGTGTAACGCCCAACAGCCTTGCCTTTACGCTCTCGCCCTCGCCTCTTTTTTAAAGTTTCATCATCAAGTTCGACAGAAACATTGGCGAGATTCTCACTCCCTGAGTTTCCGGATCTCGACCGGCGGCGCTTGCGCTTCTTTTTCCCTTGCGCATTAGTTTCGGGTGTATTTGGAGCCGGTCTNGAATCACCTATTTTAGGCCTACCANNACCNGAGCTATCTTTNGACTTCGNTTCTAGTTTTTGAGNATTATCTCCCAGTTCTACTTTATCCACTTNCGTATTTGTGTCTTGTGNACGATTCTCTTGTTCGTCCATTTTTTCGTTTCCCTTCTCATGATGAACACAGTTNCTTTTCAAAGTCGAGACAATCTCCCAAATCGAGCGGATCTATTTGATTATCTCCTGTGTCAATAAATTGNTTTAAGCGCCGCAGCTTAACCATGGTNAGNTTTGGTTCANNTGCTGCTAAGAATTCACTTGGCCGCAACGATCTTGGCTGTGTTTTTAATTCTGCTAGTATGCTCGTTCGTCTCAGTAAATCGTTTTCTTCAACTTCAACGTCACGGATATACGGTCGAATATTATCAACTACTTGCTTTCCTTTACGGGTTCGTTCAATCACTAACTCTTTAGAATTAAGAACTGCCTCTACCCATTTATATACTTCTTCTACATATTCTTTAACTTCAATACTCCATACTGTTGAAGTCACAGATTGTTGGAGAGAAATATATTTACTCTGCATTTTAACCATTCCTGTGATCGTAATTCCTTCGGGGAGCACTCTATTTAAGAGTTCTGGTATTGATGAGGTATTTGAAGTCTCATATTTTTGATCATCTAGATGAAAATCAAGATATTCACATTCTGACTCGGCACCGGTAGGTAAAGCCAAGCCAAATGCAATTTTAGGCCTTGGAGAGAAGCCTTCACTGTATACCAATGGAATTTCTGCNCGGCGAAGCGACCGCTCCCAAACCTTTGCTATGTCTCTATGACTCGCAAATCTAATTTTGCCAATCTTCGTCGTTTGTAACCGCAGTATCATTTATCTAGCTTTACTTGATATTTGGAGAAGTTGTGGGGCGAAATTTCCGTTGTCAAGGTCTTGCCATGTGCCTTGGCTACCACCAACTGGAGGCGACGTTGAAGCGACCACATGGTCAAGTCCATATCCCGTACAGGCGCCACAGTCGTAGCATGGCGTCCATCTGCAATCCTCTAGCCCCTTTTCTTCAAGAGCATCTCGCCATTCCTGCCATAGAAAGTCCTTATATAGTCCGGCATCTAGATGGTCCCATGGAAGAGGTTCTTCAAGATCTCTATGTCTGTATGCAAACCATTCATAGTTCAAGTCCTCTTTTTCTATAGCAGATAGCCACAAGTCAAGATCAAAATACTCGCTCCACTCTTGGAAAGTTCCCCCGTTAGACCACACGCTCTTTAATACTTCTCCAAGTCTCCTATCGCCTCTACTCAATACCCCCTCTACCAAGGTTGCCTTGGGATCATGCCATTTAAGTTTCACCCCTTTTGTTTTCCGAACTTCGTCTTTTAGCATGTGTACTTTTCGGTTTAACTCTTCAAGAGTATTCTGACCGAACCATTGGAAAGGGGTGAAGGGCTTTGGGACAAATCCACCAACGCTCACCGTAACTGATGCAGCACTCGTATAGCGTTTGCCGATTGCGACGCAATTCGCTGCCATACGTGCTATTCCGAGAGTGTCTTCGTCAGTTTCTGTTGGCAACCCTATAAGGAAGTAGAGCTTCATTCTTCGCCAACCCTGTGAGAATGCTGATTCAACCGCTCCATATAGATCTTCTTCGCGAATTAGTTTGTTTATGACTTGCCTCATCCTCCATGTCCCTGCCTCTGGAGCAAAAGTTAGCCCTGTTCGCCGAGCATTTTGGATACTCGCCGCGATATCAACCGTAAAAGCATCTACTCGCAACGAAGGAAGTGAAATACTCACTTGACCGCAATTCACTGGATCAGCGATAGTTTCTTCGACAACATCCTTTATGCCGCTGTAATCTGCAGTGGAAAGAGACGTCAACGCCACTTCGTCATAACCTGTCCGTTTTAGACCAGATTGGATCATGGTCCGTACCTGCTCATCAGATCTTTCTCTAACAGGTCTGGTTATCATTCCTGCTTGGCAAAACCGACACCCTCGTGTGCAGCCTCTAAATACTTCTACGTTCAAGCGGTCGTGCACTACTTCAGTGATAGGAACTAGCTGTTCTTTAGGATAAGGCCACTCTTCAAGGTCAACGATAGTTCTCTTTTCGATAAGTTTAGGAATTTCATCGTTGATAGGTTTTAGGGTCTGAGCACCATTTATATCGTAAGTTGCCGTGTACATACTTGGGACATAGACACCTTCGATCTTTGATAGCTCAAAAAGCAATTCCTGACGATTGTCCAAGATGCCCTCGGACGATTTGAAGCGATGCATGACTTCCGTTATGTCAGAAACAACCTCTTCTCCATCCCCTAATGCAAAGAAATCCACAATATCCGCAAGTGGCTCAGGGTTATAGACACAATGTCCACCCGCTCCGATCAAAGGGTGCATGTTTTCTCGGTCTGAGGACATGACAGGCACACCTGCAAGATCCAAGCAATTTATTAGGTTGGTGTACACGAGTTCTGAGGAGAGATTGAATGCAATCACATCAAACTCATTTGCGGGTCGGTGTGTATCCACGCTAAACAGTGGTATACGCTCCCTTCGCATAATTTCCTCTAAATCAACCCATGGCGCGTATGCGCGCTCTGCTTCGGCAATTGGTGACTCATTAAGGATTTCGTAGAGTATTTGCAATCCCTGATTAGGGAGACCCACTTCATAAACATCAGGATAAGTGAGTAACCATGCAACATTTGTTTTCGCATGAGACGGTTTTTGCGCACCTTCTTCAAGACCTATGTAGCGCGCTGGCTTTTCAACTTGGTCCAAATAACCCTCAAGTGTTTCCCATATAGTGCTCATTACATTGCCTCTCCGTTAACTTATTCTACTCCTCAAAGAGCGTTATGGTATTAAACAACCTGATATCGACGCATATGTATATTGAGGACAAGCCCTATCCCAACGAAACAAGAGATTGCTGAGGATCCTCCATAGGACACAAAAGGTATTGGAATTCCTGTAATGGGCATTATCCCTAGTGTCATTCCTACTGACTGAAACATTTGGAAAGCAAAAAGCGTCATAACTCCGCAACATATTAAAGTCCCCAACAAGTCTGGTGATTTTCGGGCTGTACGCATGCANCGCCACATTACGATGGCAAACAAAGCTAATACGATGACTGATCCGACAAAACCGAATTCTTCGCCAATAACAGAAAAGATGAAATCGGTATGTTGTTCAGGGACAAACTCTCCACGTGTTTGTTGCCCTTGCCCAAAGCCTTGACCTGTTAACCCCCCACTTCCTATCGCAATTTGTGCTTGTGTTTGCTGATACGCTGCCTCAGTTTGGCTGGAGGCTGGATCGATGAATGACGTGAGCCTGTCCTGCTGGTAATCCTGCAGTACTCCGCTGCTCCAAACCAACGCCGATAAGATCANCCCTACAACGGTGAGAACTAAAATATGCTTTGTTTGTGCTCCTGCAACGAGTAACATGCCCATTGTTATTGCGATGAATACCAGAGCAGTACCAACATCGGTTTCCAAAAGAATTAGTCCGATCGGTATGAGGCCTAGCAAAAGACCATTACCTAATTGACGAGCGTCTAAGCGCCCATTAAACCTTTCAAGGTAATTAGCAAGCATGAAGATATAAGCGATCTTGCATAGTTCTGATGGTTGAAGCTGGAAACTCCCAAATTCAAACCATGCTTTTGTTCCATTTCTTTCAACTCCAAGTGGCGTTAGAACTAGGAGGAGAAGGAACATTCCACCCCAGAAAACTGCAGGCACCCAATCTCGGATTCGTCGATAAGGGAAATAAGCTGCTGTAGTCATTGCAGCTACTCCGGCTACGAGGAAAAGCAATTGTCTATTGAGGTATGTCCTGTCATATGCTTCTGGATCATTTCCCCGAGTAGCACTGTAAACCATGAATGCCCCAATAATGGCGAGCGCAACACTGCTCAGGACGAGGGCTATGTCTACGTGAAGCCAAGGTGACCAAGGATCACCAGTTGGGTTCAAATTAAAATTCTTGCGGTTTCTTCGTGTCTTCATGAAGTGCTATTTTCGTCATTTATATTTTCCGTTTCAGTAACCGGATTGCGTAATGGTCTTGCCGCCTGTTCTTTAGCTATTTCATCTTTTTCGGCTTGACTTAGGAAAGCAGGTACGTTGTCTAACGCTATGCTCTCAAAATATCTCCTGATTACCGGTGCTGCGACCTGGCCTCCGAAACCAGCCTCCTCAAGAACCACGACAGCCACATATTCCGGTTCTGGATTAGGTCCCCAGCCAACAAACAGCCCGTAGTCTGCGATCAGCGCATTTTCTACTTGTTTCTCAGAGGTTCCTGTCTTTCCTGAGACAGGCCATTGCTCATGCGGGAAGTCTTTGAATGCATTATATGCAGTTCCTTCAGTTCCGATTTCTGAGCGCCATGTTGTTACGGCAGCGAGACCTTCAAGTATCGGCTCTGAGAATGCGTCTGGAAGAAAGATTTCCTTAAGTACTCGAGGAGCGAATTCAACTTGTGTCTCGCCTGTAATCGGGTCAAGAATACGCTTCCCTAAATTCGGTGCATATAGTGTCCCTCCATTAACTAATGCGGAATATGAGTTAACGATTTGAAGTGGAGTCGCTAAGACATCCCCCTGCCCTATTGAGGTATTTAAAGTATCTCCTGTTAGCCACTGACCGGTAAGGAATGCATCTGGGTTCTCACGATATGCATCTCGCCGTGAGGCTGGGGTTGGGATTCTGCCACTCCCTTCACCGGCAAGTGTAACGCCCGTTCTACTTCCGTAGCCAAAACTCTTTGCTGCTACCTGCACGGATTCAAGGTCGAAACCGGGCAGGATGTCAAAACTGGCGGCAAGGTTGTAGAAGTAAACATCAGATGAATACGTCAACGCTAACCTCAAATCAACATCGCCGTAGGCAGCTTCTCCTGCATTTTGAAATCGGCAGGTTCCGCCTTCGCAACTTGGAATAAGAAATACTCCTTCATCATAGAAAGGGTCATTCACGCTCAAAATACCGCGTGAACCAATTAGTCCTGTATCTAGAGCTGCATAAGCGGTAAATGGCTTAAACGTTGATCCTGGAGGGTAGGTACCTTGTATCGCTCGGTTAAGGAGTGGCAGAAAGTTTCCAGGGTCAGTGAGTTCGTCAAAATCGTCATTGCTTATTCCCGATACGAATAATTCAGGGTCAAATGTTGGGTAGGAGGCCATAGCCACGATTGAGCCGTCTCTTGGATCCATGACAACCATTGCGCCTGCAGGGGCATTGAAGATCACTACTCCTTCCTCTTCAAATTTTGTTGGTTGTCTTTTAGCTATAGATAAACCTCGGGCCAATTCCTGCTCGGCTAATGCTTGGAGGTCAATGTCTATTGTTAATTGCACATCGCTTCCGGCTTTTGCTGGAATTTGTTCATTAACTTCCAGAATGTTATTAAATTTGTCAACGGTAACTACTTTTGTCCCTGGCGTTCCGCGAAGTGCGTCTTCATAGAAGAGTTCAATTCCGCTTTTCCCAATTTCATCGTTTGCTAGATATGTTTTCTCTTTTAGAGCTACNGAGGGCATCTCATCTTCGCTTAGAAGGCCGACATAACCAAGAATATGTGCTGCTAATGAACCATACGGATAGTCACGAACAGTCGTTACTGTTGTGTTGACACCGGGAAATTTATATGAGTACTCAGCAAGGTAAATTTGGAGTTCCTCAGAGATGTCCTGAACCACTGGCACCTCAGCAAATGGGCCATATCTATTTGAACGGTAGGCTGATTCGATTTCTGATACTTTTGTAAGGTTTCCTGAGCGACTTATCTCAGTTGCTAGATCAAAAAACAGGTCTTGTAAATCATCTGTGCCAACTGTAGCCATTTCTTCTTTATCTATTGTGACCAAAATTGATGCTCTGTTATCTACTAATATTCTCCCTTTCGCATCAAGTATTCTTCCACGTGGTGCAAGTTCAATGATCGTTTCAGTAGTGTTATCTGCGGCACGTTCAACAAAAGCGGTCTCTTTAATCACTTGCAAGTACCAAAGTCTGGCAACCAGGGGGACGAAAAGTGAAATTGCTACTGCTGCTAGTACTGCGAGTCTTAATCGATGGGATTGAGGAAGGTATCTTGAGCTAACAGACATTTGGCACCTTAATTCCGCTGTACTCGGGCCATTGCAATTTGATTATTTCTGTAATTGCTTTGGTGGAATACCCATTCCAGCAAAAAGTGCAGTACCGGAATGAATAAGCCAGTGTAAAGCCCTCCTACGACCAAAATCTTCCCAAAATTCTTGTTATATAGGTTAGGTTCGGCAATCAGTTCCCCAAATAAAACGAAAGTTACAAGGCCCAAAATTATGCCTACCAGAGAAATTACTGTCCGAACGATCCTTTCAACATCTTCAGCGATAAGTTCAGAAATTATTCCGACCAAATATCCAATTAACGCATAGGACAGGGCGCTTAAACCCATTGGAGAAGCAAGATACAAATCTACAAGGAAACCGCTTGAAAAACCCAATATGGCCCCATCGGTTGGACCACCGTGCCATCCTGAAACTACCGCTGCCCCCAACATGATTTCAGGCATGACACCAAAAAATCGAATACTCGCGAATAACTCAAGTTGCAGTATCAAAAGAGTGATCAGAACTACGCCTGCTTTCACTATGCGGAGAAAAGTCATTGCAGGCCTCCCCCAGAATCTGAATTAGCGGGTTGATATAAGATAACAGTTACGAACTCCAAATTTTCTAATTGCCCGGTAGGAGCAACGACCAACTCTTTTTCGAGATTAATTTCATCTACTATTATTTCTAGAATTGTCCCTACAGCAAAACCACCAGGATAGGGACTTCTTTCGGAACCGCTTGTTACCATGATTGATCCGATTTCCACGTCAGTTGAGACTGGGATACCATCCGATACTTTCAAAGGTTGCCCTACACCTCCCCCGCTAAGAATTCCTATTTCGTTTGTTCCAACCGCTAAAACTCCTACATTGACATTCGGATCAGTGATAAGGCGCACACGCGAACTTCGCAGTCCAGGGTCTTCGATGCGCCCTATCAAACCCCCAACCGATACAACTGCCATACCTTCCCTAATTCCGCTTTGTGTGCCTTTCCCAATTTCGATTATGTAAGGATCAAAATTTGAGACTGAGCGTGCAGTGATCTCAGCGACTATTGTTTCATGGCCACCTAAATTTTCAAGATCCAATTGAGTGCGCAGTGCAGCTAACTCTTCAACTGCACCTTCAGTAGTTACACGGTATTCAAGCAATTCGCTCAATTGCTCGCGAAGAAGTGCATTTTCCTTTTCTAAGGTGTCCCCTTCCGAAAGAGATTCCCAAGCGTCTGCTACTGGGTCAAAAACTGTGCTTGCGATATTTCTGAATGGCTGGATGATAGCTGTCGAAGCTTTTCGAAGGTTTGCTAAGGGTTCGTACCCTCGAGCATCAAGCGAAATTAACGTTACAGATGTTAATAGAAGAATTGCGAGTGTAAATCTAGAGCCACTGCTTCTTTGTGGCACAGCCATTCAACCCTCGCCTTCTAGATTTGAGTGGAGGTGAAAAGTACCCCTTTAAGTGAGTCAAACGCCTCTAATGATTTACCTGACCCTAATGCAACAGCGTGCAAGGGGTTTGGCGAAACACATACCGGCATTCCAGTTTCGTGAGCTATACATTCAGGCATACCAGTTAGCAGTGCACCGCCTCCAGCAAGCATAATTCCCTTTTCCATAATATCTGCTGCTAATTCAGGAGGAGTTACGTCCAGAGTCATCTTCACTGCATCTAAAATTGCTGAGAGCGGCTCAGCTATCGCTTCACGAATTTCGGAAGTCGATGTTACGATTGTTTTAGGTAACCCAGTAATTAGATCTCTTCCTCTTACTTCAGCAAAAACTTCTTCAGTCGACCATGCACTAGCAAGTTTGATCTTCAACTCTTCGGCTGTTCTGACTCCCAAAGCGACACTATATTCCTTCTTAATGAACTGGATGATTGAATTATCAAGTTCATCTCCACCGACACGGACAGATTTATTAGCAACAACTCCCCCAAGAGAAATAACCGCTACCTCTGTCGTCCCTCCACCAATATCGACAATCATATTTCCGCTAGGGTCCTGGACCTGCATGCCGGAACCTATTGCTGCTGCCATTGGCTCTTCGATGATGTATGCAGGTTTTCTTGCCCCTGCAAACTCTGCTGCCTCTTGAACTGCTCGCTGCTCAACGCCGGTTATTCCGGAGGGAACACAAATAACCATGCGTGGTTTGGCAAGTCTGCTCTGGTGGACCTTTTCAATAAAATGGCGAAGCATTTGCTCACACATGTCAAAATCAGCAATAACGCCATCTCTGAGTGGGCGCGAGGCTTGTATATGGCTGGGAGTTCGCCCTATCATTCTTTTCGCATCAGATCCTACCGCAAGCGCAGATCCGTCCCTAACATCTATCGCTACTACTGAAGGTTCATTTAAAACAATTCCCTCGCCACGAACATAGACCAGAGTATTAGCAGTTCCGAGATCTACGGCCATATCTCTACCCATAACACCAAGTATTGAAGCCATTAGGAATTACCCTGTTTCATCTGACTATGCCTCTCCAAACTGAATTAAGTTACGAGCCTCTCTCCGCATATTTATTGTACGACTTCCTTAGAAAAGTGCAATGCACCCCCCAAAGTTCAACGCATATTTTTATCCGAAGAATATTTCGATTTCTCTTTCTGCAGATTCAGCTGAATCGGATCCATGCACAAGGTTCTCAGTAAATAGAGCACTAAAGTCTCCACGAATTGTCCCTGGTTCTGCTTGGGCAGCATTCGTTGCCCCCATCATTTTCCTAACGATCTCCCACGTATCTTCTGGGCCTTCGATGACCATTGCTACAGCAGGAGATCTCCCTATGAAATCTACTAGATCATCGTAGAAAGGCTTTCCGACATGTTCCGCATAATGCTTTTCAGCTAAATCTGGCCCGATTACTAGCATTCGCAGCGCTACTATTTTGAGACCCTTCTTTTCAAAGCGTGAGATGATTTCACCGACGAGACCTCGCTCGACAGCATCTGGTTTACAAAGCACTAAAGTTTGTTTCATGCGGAAATCCTATCGGAATGATTTCACTTTCGTTCAGATTGAAATTTCTGATTAGCTTCTCTAAGAGCCCCTACAACGTACATTGACCCTGTGCCAAAGATAACCCCGTTAGTGGATGATATCTGAATTGCCTCTTTGAGTGCTTCTTCGGGGTTAGGGCAAACAATAGTTTTAGAACAATATTTTGAAGCTACTGAAGCTAAGACCTCAGCGGGCATCGATCGAGGGCTAGAGGCTTCAGTGACAAATATACAGTCAAATTGACCAGCATTAAGGTTTGATAACATCCAATCAGCATCCTTTTCCTCTGTCATCCCCACTATTAGTGCCTTTGGCCCATCTAAAGTGAAACTACTTTTCAAAGTTTGCGCCGCTGCTAAAGCCCCAGGAGGGTTATGTGCCCCATCAAGAATGACCAATGGGTCTTTCGAGATCACCTCGAATCTTCCTGGCAAAGTTATATCTTGAAAAGAGTTCTCTACGATTGAAACAGGGATTTCTAGCCCTAGGAATGCCGTTGCCCCAGCTAGAGCTATTGCCGCATTTTCTCCTTGATGGATGCCATGTTGAGATAAGAAAATATTCTCATAGGTAATATCGTTTATCCGCAAAGATAGGTGGCGTCCACCTATTGCTAGATCATTTTCAAGGCAAGCAAAATCAATACCTCGCCGGAGGATCTGTGCAGAATTTTCTTGCAGAATGAGTTCCTCTATCTCCTCGTCGGTATCGCCCAGACAAACGACTGATCCTCTTTTAATAATACCNGCTTTTTCCCATGCAAGCTTTTTTCTCCATCCCTCATCACCATCTGTATGGTCATATCCAACATTAGTAATTATCGCTACTTTGGCATCAGCTATGTTTGTAGCGTCATAACGCCCGAGCATGCCAACTTCAATAACTGCAACGTCTACTGCGTTATTAGCGAAACAGGAAAAAGCCGATGCTGTGATTAATTCAAACCAGCTTGGAGTTACATCTAGCGATGACNNTGCTAGCTTCAAGTGACTGACCACTTCAGCAAACTCATCTTCAGATATGGGCTCAGTGTTTATTTGTATTCTTTCAGTAATTGAACTTACGTGTGGAGAACAATACGTCCCAATATTTAGCCCCATTGAGCCTAAAAGCCTAGAAATCAAAGCAGATGTTGACCCCTTACCATTTGTTCCTGTTATGTGAATGCATGGAAAGTCCATCTGGGGATTTCCGATTGCTTGTGCCAGAAGGCGCATNTTGTCAAGAGCAGTATCATCGATCTTTTCCTTAGTAAAGGATCGATTGATGTGACCACTAAGGAACTTTACGGACTCCTCAAAATTCATTATCACTTGGCACGGATTATGAAGCGGCTAGACCGCTCTCGCCTCGTAATATTAGTTTTGGTGGCTCAGTCTTTAAAACTACGTCCTCATTAATCACGCAGGAAATAACGTCGTCCCTGCCTGGGATCTCGTACATTACTTCAAGGAGAACCTCTTCAAGAATAGACCTAAGACCTCGAGCCCCTATCCGGCGNTCGAGGGCGAGGGTGGCTATTGCTTCTAAAGCTCCGTCGGTAATTTCGAGATTGACATCTTCGAAACCAAATATTTTCTTGTATTGCTTGATTAAGGCATTTTTCGGCTCGTTGAGAATTCTGACTAATGCATCACTCTCCAAGTTTCCAACTGCTCCGACAACCGGCAGTCGACCTATGAATTCAGGAATCAGGCCATATTTCACTAGATCCTCAGGTTGAACTTGAGCGTANAGTTCGGTGAGGTCTTTATCATTAGCATTTCGAATATCAGCACCAAAACCTACTCCGCTACTTCCTATTCGGTTTTCAATGATCTCATCAAGTCCTGCAAATGCTCCACCGCAAATGAAGAGTATATTCTTGGTATCAATTTGCAAGAACTCCTGATGAGGATGTTTCCTACCACCTTGTGGGGGAACTGAAGCTGAAGTTCCTTCAAGAATCTTTAGGAGTGCCTGCTGAACACCTTCGCCTGAAACATCTCTCGTTATTGAGGGATTTTCGCTTTTTCTGGAGACTTTATCTATTTCGTCAATGTAGATGATTCCCATTTCAGCTTTCTTTACGTCCAAGTCAGCTGCTTGTATTAATTTAAGGAGTATGTTTTCAACATCCTCTCCGACGTAACCTGCCTCTGTAAGCGCTGTAGCATCTGCGATTGCGAAGGGAACATTCAGCATTCTTGCGAGTGTTTCAGCCATCAAGGTCTTACCGCATCCAGTGGGGCCTATAAGCAAGATGTTGCTTTTTGAAAGTTCAACCTCGTCGTCATTTTTCTCACCCACCTGAACACGTTTATAATGGTTGTAAACAGCTACTGAGAGAATCCTCTTTGCTTGTTCTTGTCCAATTATGTAATCGTCGAGAAAGGCGTTTATTTCCTCAGGTTTAGGAAGCTCATCAAATCCCAATTCAGATGGTTGGGAAAGCTCCTCATCAATTATCTCGTTACAGAGATCAATACATTCATCGCAAATATAGACGCCAGGGCCAGCTATTAACTTCTTGACTTGTTTTTGAGATTTCCCACAAAATGAACACTTTAGTAACTCTGAGGTTTCCCCGAACTTCGCCATTTTATTTCCCCCCTTCGTTTGTTAAACCGCAGATATTGGGCCTGCGTTATCAACATTTGGGCGTGAATTAATTACTTCGTCAATTATTCCATATTCTTTGGCCTCGTACGCGTCCATAATATTATCTCGGTCAGTGTCGAGGCGGATTTGTTCCACAGTTTGCCCTGTGTGTGTTGCAAGTACTTCTTCTAATTGGTTTTTGAGTCTCTGAATTTCTCTTGATGCAATCTCCAAATCAGATACTTGACCTTGAGCACCTGCATATGGCTGATGTATGAGGATTCGTGAATGTGGCAACGCTAGCCTTTTCCCTGGAGTTCCAGCCGCTAGAAGTACAGCAGCAGCAGCTACAGCTTGCCCGTAGCATATTGTTGCGACTTGGGGTTTGATGTAGGACATAGTGTCATAGATGGCAAAGACGGAATTGATATTACCTCCAGGGGAGTTGATATAAAGACTTATATCTTTATCCGGATTCTCTGACTCAAGGTGAAGTAGCTGAGCACAAACTAGATTTGCTATGCCATCGTCTATTGGCGTTCCAATAAAAATAATATTCTCTTTCAGGAGCTTTGAATAGAGGTCGTACCCTCTCTCTCCTCTATTAGTTTGTTCAACAACAGTCGGGACTAGGTAGCTAGTTGGTCCATCAATCATCTGACTCACTTAATTCTTCTTCCTTGGGGTCGGGGTTATCGGGGTTACTTCCATTTTGACTCAATTCGGATGNATTTTCTGTGTTTTCAACGAAGATTTCTNTTTTGTCAATTTCGTTTCCNTCTTCGTCCTTTATTTTAACTGAGTCCTCGACTAGTTTCAGGGCTTTCTGCTTNAGAAGNTCTGCTTTTAGAATNCGTATTTGACCNTTCTCTTGTAAAGAGTTNGTCAAATTTTCCTTTTCNGTTTNAATACGAGGNGACAGTTGCNCATCTATCTNCTCCGATGTCANTTCTAGGGANTAATCGATTTCTTCAGCTTGTATTGCGGCTTGCAATGCGTATTGTTTAGCAACATTTTCNATTTCNTTCTCTACGTCGCTNTCAGTGACTTCAATTGCTTCNGCTACTGCTACCGCCCGTAATGCNAGATCCGTTCTCACCGNTTGNTCTGATGGCTCTCTTAGGTTCGNAACGATATCNTCCATGGATTGGTTTGTCGCTTGAAGAAATTGTTCAAACTGCATCCCCTGCTGAGCCATCCGCATTGCCATATCTTGNANTTGCTGCTGNATNTGNTCTTGTATTAGNGGCTCCGGCACTTCTTCNNTTACNAACTCAGATATTGCTTCAAGNATTTTGGANGTTGCCTGTNCNGGCAATTGATTTCGTTTCATTTCTTCCATGCGCTCTTTGGTATCAGCAACNAGCAGGTCNACTGTTNCAAATTCAGACAACTCGGCANCTAATTCATCGGNNANCTCTGGAAGAATCTTTTCTTCAATGNTCAGAATTTTCGCCACGAAACCTAACTCAGTATCCTCNTCGGANGGNTGCGGTCCACCAAATTCAATTTCTTGACCAATNTCAGCACCTTCTAANGAGGCATTAATTTCTTCNATNATAAAAGAAGATCCAATNTCAAAAACAAATCCTTCGGCTGTCAGACTCTCTTCTGGNTCNCCNTTAATNGNTCCTGATANGTCCATGGTTATGAAGTCNCCAGTANCAGCAGGNCNNCTAACTTCGTTNCGCTCGGANGCTTGCTCTANTAATCTATTTACGCTTTCGTCTATTTCTTCTTGAGTTACATGCGGGCTAGNTACTTCTATCTCTAAGTTTTTATATCCTTGTATCTCTATTGTTGGCCTTACTTCTACGGTCGCTTCAAAANTCGCAGCTCCNGANTCTTGACCTNCAATGAGTTCAANTTGAGGNTGCGCTATGACATCTAGTTCATGNTCATTGATAGCTTGGAAATANACTTCGCCAACGATGTCGTTGAGNGCNTCGCTTCGAGCGTATTCTTTTCCGAATTTGGCTTCGAGCACTTTTCTTGGTGCTTTNCCTTGGCGGAAGCCTGGAAGTTTNACTTCTTTNGATATTTTTTTGAAGGCTTCATCTATNGCTACTTCAATNTCGTCNTCTGNGACTTCAATNNTAACTATTACTTTGTTATCTTCTAGATTTTTTACGGAACTNTTCACAGACGGAAAGTGTATCCGCTTGTTCAATGCTCTCATCCAAGTACAGAATGATTTCTGAATCTTCTTTCTGTCAAAAATCATTAAAACCCGATAGCATCGTAAACCTGCGGGTGTAGTTCAACGGCTAGAACCTCAGCCTTCCAAGCTGATGATGGGAGTTCGATTCTCCTCACCCGCTCAGGTCTAATATTGTGGACATCACTGAAAGAGGTCCAAATGTCATCAGTATTCTTAGGAATAGCTGGCGGTAGTTGTTCAGGAAAAACTACTCTCGTTGGTTATTTAACCAACTATTTAAATTTCAACGTTTCAACCTTGGCATTTGATAGCTATTACTGCGACCAAGGACATCTTTCTTTAGACCAAAGAGCTCTAGTTAATTACGATCACCCTGATTCATTAGATGTTGATCTATTCATAGATGATCTTCGCACTTTACGACAAGGCACTCATATCTCTTCTCCTATTTACGATTTTGCTTCTCATACCCGAAGTGATCAGACTGCTCAAGTTTTTCCGACTGAGATAGTTTTAATTGATGGGATTCTTCTNCTTGTTTTCCCCGANATATGTGAGCTTTTGGATCTCGCTATTTTTGTTTCTGCCCCCGAGGATGTTCGCCTTGAGCGACGTATCGTTCGAGATGTTGCGGAAAGAGGCCGATCAGCCGAGCAGGCAGAATCCCAGTTTTCCAAAACTGTTCAGCCTATGCATAACGAATTTGTTGAACCGTCAAAAAGCAATGCGGACATGATTATTAGCGGAGAAAGCGACTTCAGTGATGCCTGCCAAGACATTGAAAGCCGCCTTCATCTTCACTTAAAGAGAAGCAGCTAACTCAGCTCATCTCACACCACAGATTTCATNACTGAAAGAAACTGATTGCGTTAACAAGTCCTTTANCNGATGGCGAAGAGCTGACACCCTAACGACAAAGAGCTTGNTACCACTTTTAAATCACATATCGGCGGGAAAGTTCTATCCATTACTGACTTTCCTGTCGTTCCAGAAACTCAAATACCTCTACCATATCTACACCGGGAAAGCGTGAAAAGCTTCTTGCTGGCAATGGCAAACCGGAGGTTACGTTACTTCTNTCTCGTGCCGATGGCCAAGCAACACCTTGCCAATGCTGCCTGACACTTGCCCGCGGGGTATTACAACAATCTTTTTCNGGGCAACGNGATGATGAGAATCGTTTTGTGTCGCTCCCCCTAAACCACTTTGCTTGATCAGTAGTTGTCCCGACCGTCACCGCATGATGAGGGACTCTATCAGCTTCCACATGCGTGACGCACCAGTATTCCCCTGATGGAGTGTCGGTATATTGGTAATGTAACGACAATGCATCTTGGATATGGAATGCTTGCCGGGTTCCCCAATGTCGACATAAGTGCTCCCCCTCCATTGTTCCATCTATTCCCTGCGGAAGTGGAACTCCATCATTTTCGTAAGCTTTCCATACAACACCTTCATCATCAGANCTAAGGAAATGCAATGTGATATCTAGATGCTGGGTCGCTAGGTTGGTGAGCCGGTGCCCTGCCATCTCGTAAGAGATGTAGAATATTTCTTGAAGATCTTCGACTGATATGTCCATTGACTTTTTAGCACTTCTCAAAAAATTCACTGCAGGTCTTTCAGGTGCAAGAATTGCGGCAGCAAAATAGTTAGATTCCACTCTTTGACGAAGGTATGTGCCAATTTCATCCGCAACTTCGTGCTGCAATGCATAATGCCCAAGAGTTTGGAGAACGACTGAACGNGATGCCCGAGTCGAGAGATCATTTCGTTGAGGGATGTATATGATCTTTTCTCTCTGGTCAGTTATTGACCTTGTTGAATGCGGAATGTTCTCTGCCCGTCTCACTGAGAAACCAAAATAATCGCATACATCCATGAGGATTCGTTCCGATACTGGACCCGACCCTGGATAATCAACCGCTTTCAAAATATCTGACGCCACATTCTCGATCTCCGGGAAATAGTTATTCATGTCACGCATTTCACTGCGAAGATCTCTATTTGAATTACGGGCAATGTTTTTGGGGGTATTTTGGTTCGAGACACTGAATGTNGTATCTTCTTCCAAGGCCGTATACAAACCGATAATATGCTCTAAAACTTCATCAGGCATTTTNGTTGATGGCTTTATATATGGCAGTTTTCTCTGCCGATTTTGCGGCTGATCCTGAAGAAGTCGCATGGTTATTTCTAATTCTGCTCTTCGACTCGGTGGTTCAGGATCTAATAAATCCGCAGGAGTACAATCTAGCGCAGCAGCTAACTCCCGCACGAAACTGACTCGAGGTTCAGCTAGACCGTTTTCAAGCTGAGAAAGATACGGAGCAGGTTTTCGAACAGTTTCACCAAGTTGAACGAGGGTGTAGTTGTTTCTTTTGCGAAAATANTTTAATCTTTGACCAAAAATTAATGAGTCCACGTAGCTAACCTCCAAGTAAACAATAAGCATANCTTGTGTCNATAATTTTTGTNCTTTTTATACTTTTCACTAAAAANTGNAATATTTATNTAANNAATAGGTTGATTTTATTTTTGTTCTGACGCATCGTATAACTGCAGATTAATCCCCCTCTTACATAGGAGACAATCAGATGTCAAAATCCTTTGAACAACAAGTTGAAGAATTAAATAAAGACTGGCAAGAAAATCCCCGATGGAACGGAGTCGTCAGAGACTATTCCGCCGAAGAAGTTATAAGTCTCCGTGGTTCTGTTGATGTCGAATACAGCCTCGCACGTCAGGGAGCAGAGAAACTATGGGAAAAGCTCAACAGTAACTCCTACACACATGCCATGGGCGCACTCACAGGCGGCCAGGCAGTCCAAATGGTAAAAGGTGGGCTTGAAGCTATATATCTGTCCGGATGGCAAGTAGCTGGCGATGCGAACCTAGCAGAACAGGTCTACCCGGATCAAAGTCTTTATCCAGCTAATTCAGTTCCTACAGTAGTTCGAAGAATAAATAATGCTTTACGAAGAGCTGACCAAATCGAATGGAGTGAAGGCAATCGGGATCGTGAATGGCTTGTCCCAATTGTTGCAGATGCTGAAGCAGGTTTTGGAGGCCCACTCAATGCTTTCGAACTNATGAAATCAATGATCGAAGCCGGCGCAGCTGGTGTGCACTGGGAAGACCAGCTAGCAAGCGAAAANAAGTGTGGACATATGGGTGGAAAAGTACTTGTCCCGACCCAACAACATATTCGCACGCTAACAGCTGCTCGATTAGCTGCAGACGTCATGAATGTTCCTTCAATTATAGTTGCTAGAACCGACTCGCTCGCAGCAACACTTTTAACCAGCGACATTGATGAACGAGATCAACAATTTTGCTCTGGTGAACGTTCAGCTGAAGGATTCTTTCACGTGGAGAACGGCATGGACGCAGCCATTTCGCGTGGATTAGCTTACGCCCCGTACGCTGACCTTGTTTGGTGCGAGACCAGCACACCAGATCTAGCTGAAGCAAAACGTTTCGCTGAAGCTATGCAGGCAGAATTCCCAGACAAGATGCTNGCTTATAACTGCTCCCCTTCGTTTAATTGGAAAGCAGCNCTNGACGATGACACAATAGCGAAATTCCAAAGAGAACTCGGTGCCATGGGATACAGATTCCAATTCATAACGTTAGCTGGATGGCATGCACTCAACGCTTCAATGTTCGAACTATCAAAGGCATATACAGATAGAGATATGTCTGCTTATGTAGAACTACAGCAACGAGAGTTTGCAATGGAAGATGATGGCTACAGTGCAACCCGACATCAACGTGAAGTTGGAGCAGGCTACTTTGATCAAGTAGCCACAGTGATATCCGGCGGAACAGCAAGCACGCTGGCACTAAAAGGCAGCACTGAAGAAGAACAATTCTGACACATATCCCATCAATCGCTAACGTAAGACTTGATTAGAATACGAGGGATATATGAAATCATCAAAAGTAATCAAAAAATCACTTGCCGTAGATTCTGCTTTAGCCTCTTTTATTGAAAACGACGTACTTGAAGGTCTCGATATAGACCCAAATAAATTTTGGAATAATTTTGAACAATTTCTCAAAGAGTTTTCGTTATTAGCTAATCAGTTTCTAAAAACACGAGATGACATGCAATCGCAAATTGATCAATGGCATATCGATCACAAAGGACACCCTCATGACCAAGAAGAGTATGAAACCTTTTTAGTCAATATAGGCTACATCCTTCCAAGGCCTAACTCTGTTTCAGTTAACACTTCTAATGTCGACCCTGAGATCGCTAATATTGCTGCACCACAACTCGTGGTGCCCATTGATAACGCACGATACGCGTTAAATGCCGCAAATGCTCGCTGGGGAAGCCTTTATGATGCGCTTTATGGAACCGATGCCATCTCCGAAGACGATGGAGCTACCCGAGACGGACCTTATAACCCACGAAGAGGAGACAAGGTAATTGCATACTCAAAAGGCCTCCTCGATAAACACTTTCCTTTAACCTCAGCAAGTCACACGAACTCAATTAAATACTCAATAGTCACAGGCGAACTATCGGTGGATACTCCTGAAGGGAACCAACGATTAGCTGACCCAAGTCAATTTGTTGGACATCTCGGTGATGCAGATAGCCCGAATTCAATTTTTCTCTCAAAGAACAATCTACAAATTGAAATCGTAATTGATCCGGAGCATCCAATTGGCTCTGCGGACCCAGCGAACATAGCTGATGTGATGGTCGAGTCAGCTGTAAGCACAATTATGGACTGCGAAGACTCAGTCGCCACCGTTGACGCCGATGATAAGGTCTTGGCTTACAGCAATTGGCTAGGCCTAATGAAGGGCACTCTAGAAACAAGTTTCACAAAAGGAACTGAAACGGTTACCCGGAAATTAACTCCCGACACGGAAATTATATTAGCCAGCGGAAAACAGGGCACTATCAGAAGACGATCACTCCTACTCGTCCGAAATGTGGGAATGCATATCTCCACTGAGATAGTTACTGTCCAAGGCGAACCAATACCTGAAACATTAATTGATGCTGTAGTGACAACAATGTGTGGAATGCACGACCTATTAAACAATGAGGAGACCACCAATAGTCCAAACGGATCGATCTATATTGTTAAACCCAAAATGCATGGCCCACAAGAAGTAGCTATGTCTAATCAGATGTTCTCCGCCATAGAATCAATGCTCGGCCTGTCGCCCAATACAGTGAAAATAGGAATCATGGATGAAGAGCGCCGCACGTCACTGAACTTACTTGCGTGCATCGAAGCAGCCTCTGAACGAGTAGTCTTTATCAACACTGGCTTCTTAGACCGAACCGGAGATGAAATCCATACTAGTATGGAAGCAGGCGCAGTTGTACCAAAGACTGAAATGAAATCACAACAGTGGCTCACAGCGTACGAAGACATCAATGTTAATGAGGGTTTAGAAGCCGGCTTACTCGGGCATGGGCAAATCGGTAAAGGAATGTGGGCACGCCCTGATGATATGGCTGACATGCTGAAAGAAAAGGTCTCTCATCCCCTCGCTGGTGCTAGTTGCGCATGGGTTCCTTCGCCCACAGCAGCAACGCTACATGCTTTGCATTACCTCGACGTCAATGTTGGCGACGTCCAAGCCTCGCTTACGAATAGAGTGCCAACTAGACGCGAGCTAATGCTTGAAATTCCCACGCTCGAAACTGGTCGAGAGTTAAGCCCCCAAGAAATAGATTCCGAATTGCGCAATAACGCGCAGGGCATTCTAGGCTACGTGTCTAGATGGGTAGGTCAGGGGGTGGGCTGTTCCAAAGTCCCAGACATCAATAATGTGCAATTAATGGAGGATCGAGCGACACTACGCATTTCAAGTCAGCACATCTCGAATTGGCTTCACCATGGAATTGTTACTGAGGAGCAAATCCATACTGTCATGGAAGAAATGGCTGAACTCGTTGATGACCAAAATAGTGGTGACAAAGAGTATCACCCAATGTCTGAAGACTTAGCTAATAGCATTTCCTATCAGGCTGCATTAGCCCTGATATTTGAAGGAAGAAACCAAGCCAATGGGTATACGGAATTTCTCCTTACAGAACGACGTCAAAGAATGAAGGCCTATTTGTCATAGACTGATTACTAGAATTAAGCGCCCCCGGCAGGAGTCGAACCTGCGACCTACGGATTAGAAGTCCGTTGCTCTATCCAGCTGAGCTACGGAGGCCTCCTATAAGACTAGAGGTTAAAAGTCGGAAGTTGCTATCAAAATGGATGATCACACGGAATTGTTACCCTCTCCACCATTCTTTTGATCAAAGAAAATCATAAGTTCTAGGGAGACGCACACTAAGGTTATCCCACTAGTAAATGTCGATGAGAAATCTTTTTTCAGATTATCTGTTAAATGTTGTCACGTTAAGTCCAGAATGGCTTTATCATAAGGTGTCGCCCATTATTCGGGCCATGGTGGCCGTAGCTCAGCCTGGTAGAGCCCCTGTTTGTGGTACAGGTGGTCGCGGGTTCAAATCCCGTCGGTCACCCGATAATGTGTACAACTGGTTCTCAGGTATTTGATTTCTATAAATAGAAGAGTTATCAAAATGGCCGATCACCAATGATTGTTACTCGCTCAACAACTCGCTCATTAGGATAGAAGTCCGCAGCAACGGCATGTTGTGATGAACGATTATCCCACATCACAAATGTGTCAACTTCCCACTTGAGCCGAAACTGTACTGTAGGACTCATAATCGCTTTCTCTAAAAGCGCTAATAGCTTTTCGCTTTCTTCCGGCGAGACTCCTTCAATGTAATCTGTGTGATATCCGTTTGTATAGATGCTCCGCTCCCCTGTTTCAGGGTGAGTTCTCACCACAGGGTGCCTGACTGGGGGATACTTCTCTTGCAACTCTGCACGTTCCTCATTGGTAAATTTCTCTCCAATACTTTTCGTAAAATCATGAATGGCGTACAGATCATCAATTTGAGATTTAACAGAACCGGGTAAGAGTTCGTATGCTGCGGCGGCGCTTGCGAAACAAGTATCACCTCCGGTCTCTGGGATAACAACGCCTCGAAGAATCGAACCTAATGAGGGCTCTTCACGCCAGGTTACATCTGAATGCCAAATTACGGCAGCGAATTCCTTTTCTGGGTTTGATGCGATTCGAAGGATTTCTGGATAGTCACCGAGTCCAACATGACCGCCTCGTGCGAAAGGGTGAATTTCTAGCTCACCGAACTTCCTTCCAAACGCTATGTGTTCTTCAACAGTAATATGCTGATTTCGGAAAACTAATACTTTATGATCAAGCCAAGCTTTCTTAATCTTCTCGACTTCATCAGTAGTAACGTTAGCTAGATCAACGTCTGAGATCTCGGCTCCTATATTCCCTGATATCTGTTCAATTAGCATGCTTGCCTCATGATGTTCATTTTAAGGGCTACTTACTAAGTAGTCATTTCTTATTGACTTATTTAGCTTTTGTAGTCAATTAATCTAAGTCCTTTCAGGACTTCACAGTTCGCCATGAACCAAGATTTTTAGTTTTGGTGTGGTGACTCGCATGATTCTCAGCATATTCCCGCTAGGATTTCAATTTCTAGCGCCTCTAGCTCAATTGGCAGAGCATCGGACTCTTAATCCGCAGGTTCTGGGTTCAAGTCCCAGGGGGCGTACAACGGATAATAAACCTAGGCATTCGGCCACATTTGTAATTACTTGATAATGACCTCAATGAGAGCGATTGTTGGGTTGTGGGTTCGTAGGTTTATTATTCGTCTCCAGTCCTAGGGGGCGTCCATTCACTCTCAGAACATGGAGGGCGCACAACGGAACCATCCGTTAAAGTCTCAAGCAGATCAATCAAAGGTCTTAATTTAACTCCATTTGTTAAATGTCCAATCGTCCGTCATCGCTCTTAGATAAGCATCATTATCTACATCTAAACATGGGTGCATCGTGGAGTCAGGGTCGCAAGTACCAGTTATGTTGTAGGCGATGCGAATTTGATCAAGACATGATGTCTGTCCTGCATATACGGAAATAGTTTGCGTATTAGAAATTGTTCGTGGGTCCATATAAAGACCTAGGCTTTGAGAGCCAACTAAAACTCCGTCTGTGTATAAATAAAGCATTGCGCCTTCCTGCCCAATAGTTAGATCATCAATTTCTGTTGGATCGAATTGCGACATTTCCAATATGTCATTTTGTAGACGGATTTTGAATTCGGTTAATTGAACACAAGTACCGTCATGCGTTATGTCAATAATTTCAACATTCCTATTATTTTTCCAAGCAATGCCGCCATGTCCATCCCCTCCACCTATGTCGTAATAATGAGTTATTAGATGGTTGTAATATGAATATGCTTCATTGCTACCTAGGCCTTGGTTTGCTGACCAGTCAATTTTTATACCGCCGCTACTGCAAAAATCCTCAGATTCGGTGCAGTTGTCAAGATTATTAAGGATTGAATTGGGAATCCCAGGAGTAACTGAGACTGCAGAAGACTCATCACTACTGAACTCGCCATTTGATGCTGTAACGATAAATGTATAGGAGGTTCCATTCGTTAGTCCTGTTATGTCGCAGGAGGTTCCAGTTGTCTCGCACTTTTGTCCCCCGGGAGTCGCTGTTGCGGTGTAGCCCACAAGAGGGATTCCTCCGCTTTCTTCTGAGGCTGTCCAAGTGAGCTTTGCCAATGAGTCACCTGGGGCCACGAGAAGATTTATCGGCGGTGTGGGCGCCGTTGCTCCAGATGGTTCCTCTGGGACGCTCGTTGTTGGCAAGCCACGTTCTTCTAAGGCTAGTAAGTGAGCTAGTCGGGTTTGTGGACCGTAACTTCCATCTACGTTTAGTTCAAGAACTTCTTGAAGTTGTGTTGTTTTAAATGCAGTTCCAGTTCCCCATAGGTAGCTATCCAAAAGAATTGATTCTATGAGAGCTTCTTGTTCTTCTGGAGTCAATCCTTCATCAGTTTCTGCTATGTCCTCCTCTATCTGTGGGTTGGCTTCGACTTCGATGATCTCGGGCTCATCTGATTCTTCAACCACTTCATCTGATTCTCCAATCGCCTCCACTGATTCTTCTTCAACGACTTCGTCTGATTCTTCTTCAACGACTTCGTCTGATTCTTCAGCAGTTGAACTTGATTCGGAATCAGAACTTCCACTTGTATCTGATTGATTAGTCTCCTCAGATGATGATTCAGTGATTCCGGTTACTTCATCATCAGAACTACTTCCACATGCAACTAACGCAACCGCGCACACACCAAATATCGCTAACCTCGTAACGAATCGAAACATTAAACCTTGCGTAGAAATCATAAAACCGCCTCCTAGAATATCTTTAAATTAGCTCGTGTGCGATGCCACGACAACTTCTCTAATCAGTTAAAAGTTTCGTAACAAAGTAAAGAATTAAGCCCTAAATCTAAACTTCGGAGTATGGGTACAAGTCCAAGGGGGCGTACAACGATTAATAAACCTCGGCATTCGGCCACATTTGTAATTACTTGATAATGACCTCAATGAGAGCGATTATTGGGTTGTGACTTAGAAGGTTTCTTATCCGTCGCCAGTCCTAGCGGGCGTACACCTTAAGACTGAGATTTTGTCAGAAGGTCTTAACTGATAGCACCAAGGACAGCAGAGCAGGTTGACACGTCGATGCTTCCCTCTTCTACGGCAAGATGAGTTATTACCCCATCTTCAATTACTGCTGCGTATCTCTTCGAGCGGCTACCCATCCCAGCCCCAGATCCATCCATGGTAAGGCCCATTGCAGCTGTAAATTCACCATTACCATCTGAAAGCATTTGTATATCCTGTGCTCCGTAGGCTTCGCTCCATGCACCCATAACCCAAACATCATTTACTGCAACGCAGGCAACTAAGTCAACGCCTGCTCCAGCTAGATCAGCTGCGCCCTCGGTGTATGTAGGGAGATGAAGGTTAGAGCAACCCGGTGTAAAGGCTCCAGGCACAGCGAACAAAACAACTTTTCCAGACCCTAAAATATCTCCGGAGTTTACAGGAGTTGGACGACCATCTTCGCCCAGTACTCGTATTTCAATATTTGGAATTGCGTCACCTACAGCTACGCCCATCGTTACCTCACTTTTATTCTAAGCTATAAACCTCACGAATCTTAGCTTAAATCTGATACACCAACAACTCTTTGAAATTCGTATCTTCTGCCAAATGGCAAGGGTAAGCATGCAATTGTGGAGTGATAGTCTTTAGATTATATTTAACGTGGATAAGGGGGAAGGGTGAAAATAAAGAAGCTTACTGAACATATTGGGGCTGAAATCTTCGACATCAGAATTGACAGCCTCGAACAATCCGAAGTTGATGAAATTAAGGATGCGTGGCTCGCACACAAGGTCCTTGTCTTCCGCAACCAGCCGATTTCGGTCGAAGCACACATAGCATTCGGCAAACATTTCGGTGAACTCGAAATTCACCCGTTCGCGGACAATTTGGAAGATTACCCTGAAATTATTGTTTTGGAAGCTGGAGGCGACTCTCCTCGGCAAAATTACAATGCCGCTCAAGACTGGCACATAGATGTTTCCTTTCGCGAGAAGCCACCATTGGGTTCAGTTCTCAGAGGGAAAACTATTCCTAAACATGGTGGGGATACTCATTTCGCAAATGCAGCAGCTGCCTATGAAAGGCTTGACTCTGATATCAAAAGTCGCGTCGATGACTTATTCGCTGTAAACGACTACACAAAAATGTTCGGACCAAGTACGCGCTTCAACAGTGAAGAAAGCCATGAAGAAAATAAGACTAAGTTCCCTCCAGTTCTGCACCCTGTCATCCGGACTCATCCAGAAACTGGCCTACGTTCAATTTTTACTAATAATTTTTTTACTAGCTATATTGATGGCCTTGATAGCGAAGAAAGCCAGTTCTTGTTAGCAGAATTAGCCAAGGCAGTCAGAGATAAGGAGCTTCATTTTAGCGTCCAATGGGAACCTGAAACTTTTGTGATGTGGGATAACAGATGTGTCCAGCATGTTGCTACTGACGATTTCCTTCCGCTTTACAGGAGAATGGAACGTGTCACGATTGCCGGAGATCGTCCATTTTAGCTTGCCGAAGAATCATTTAACCGACGGGCCGCAGGCATCCATTTCGTGCCACCAGTCTCGTCAATCCTCCCCAGAAGAGTATCCCCTACTTTGTTGATCAGTTCTATAAAGTTCTTTGAGGAGGTCTCACCAAGGTGTCGCCACGCCAAAGAAGATATGTCATCAAGTTTATCTTCAAGTGATTGCCTGTAGGCAACACCTGACTGGGTTACTGTTTGCTCTCTTGCTAATCCGCGTTTTTCAAGATCCGCATAGGCATTTGAAATAGTTTCATCATCAGCACCTCGGCTTCTTGGTAACCAATCTTCCTCATAGGATCTTCTAGCTCCGTCCAAGATCCCAGCTTGGACTCCAGTTATACCCTCAGTTGTCAGCATTGCCCAGTGGGTATCTCCTCTCCATTCCCGTATACAGTTCACGGCTAACCAAGCATCAATCAGTGGGTCATCAAGGCGCCTGTGCCCTAGTTGCGCAGCATAAAGGACTCTCCCAGATATTGGAAGTGACTTTGCAGCATCCCAGAGCACTTCATTCATCGAAGCAAGTTCATCACAAATATCCGGAGCATATTTCTTAAGTCCATTAGAAACGGCTGCGTCTCTAACTTGTATCGCATCCATTACATCGGCATGCTCATTCAGTAACTTGTAGCTAGCGTTAACAAATTCTGGGTGTATTGAATAATACGCAGCTGACACTGAATCTGAACCGGCTTTCCCAAGTAGACCTGCTCTTGACGTGACGTAATAGCCAAAGCCATCGGGAATCCCAAGTTTGGTGTATGCATTGATGGCATCGGGGTCCCAGTAGATCCAACCAATCAATCTATGTGATACAAATGCTGCTTCCTTACTAATTTCTCTCCAGTCATTCATACAGGCCAGCCCACTTTAATATTAATTTTTAGATGTGGATCTCAAGAGAGGCTGGCGTGATCGATATGTTGCACATCGCCACATCCATTCAATAGGTCCGAACCGGAATCGGGTCAACCACGCTTTTGACCAGAGGATCTGCACACCCCAAACGCAAATAATAAATAGCCACACTCCTGTTCGACTCATTTCGCTTTTCTCAAAGAGAGTAGCGAAGACTGTTATTCCAATAATTGTTTGCGTTATGTAATTGGTGAGAGCCATTTGCCCCACAGACCTGATTCTTGCTTTAAATCTATTGTCAGGTCTCATGTTCAATAAAGTTATGATGGCGACATATCCTATAGCTATTGGGATAGCTGCGATCGTGTTTGGGACTTGTCCGATAATGGCTACATCCGAATCGAAGTCGCCTGCTACCTGTATGAGAATACCGAAGATTGTAAGAGGGAAACCAAATGCAAAACATCTTCTAAGTAGACGTTGATAATACGACTTTTCTTTTGTTCCTGATATAAACCCTGACCGGTAAAGTCCAACGCCGATGAGCATTGCCCCCAAAGCCCTGCAAACACTGTCGAGAAGGAACCAGAATGCGACTTCGTCGCTCATTGGATTTGACGCGTACCAGAAGTCACCTAATGGGGCACTTCCATCGTTTACTAGGGATTGTGTGAGTATGCCGTTAAGCACTGTAAGACCAAAGAGTATAGTACCAATTGAATAGAGAAATTTGCTTGACCTTTTACGCAGAAGATAAATAACGGGAGCGCATACTCCGTATATCACGAGAACATCGCCTTCCCAGATCATGGTATGCAAGACCCCAATTGCTATTAACAAGAAATTGCGCCATAAAGTTAGTCTGAATGGTTTTCTTCCCTTCGCCTCGGCCCTATCGGCAAAGAGAACAATACCTGCGCCGAACAGCATTGAGAAGATAGCCATTGTCTTTTGATCAATGAATATTTCTCCGAAAATCCCAAAGATCCAGTCAAGCACGCTTTCTGTTCCTTGCGAATCCAGATTATTGTACGCAGGTTTCGGGAGGCCGAATGCTATTGCGTTCATTCCGAGTATTCCCAACGTTGCAAAACCTCTGACATAGTCAAGGTTGGTGATACGGTCCTGCTGTTGAGTTGCTGAGGGGTTTGCTTTATTCATAGTATTCTTGCGCTTCTCGTCTCGGCTATCTCTCTGCTTGAAGGGTAGGATGTTTATGTGTTCAGATCAAGGCCTGAAAAAAAAGGAAAGCGAAAGAAGAAGGAATGGACTGCACATAAAAGATCCAAACGTTGGAGGGACTATAACGTTTGGTATCAACTCTGGAGACGGTGACGCTCAATTCCAGCACCAAGCCCTGCTGATGCCACTGCATGACAAGCGATAAGGACTTCACGCTTTTCAATTGGACTTTTCCCCATCAGAAAAATTTAAACAAGTAATTTAAATACCGCATCCACTTTAGTCTTTTTCTTAGATTGATTACGAAAGGAAATTCCTTAGAAGTAATCTCTAAGCAAGGAGAGGATTTGATGACAAATACAGAAGAAAGTTTTGAAGATCTTAAAAATTGCGCTTTGACACCCGAGAGAGAACAGGAACTTTTAGACGCCCAACGTGAGTGCGTCTTCAGCTGGACGAATAAGAAGGGAGAAGCTGTCGGAGTTATAGTCTCTTATTTTAATCACGGCGGTAAAATATGGATGACATGTGCTGAGTCAAGAGCTAGAGTCTCCGCTATCAAGAGATTTCCTCGCGCATCTGTTTGCATTACTAGTTCTGGCACCAGACTAGGTACTGGAAAAACGATCACTTACAAGGGTGACTGCATTATTCACAAAGACAGAGAGACGCTTGACTGGTTTTACCCCGCCTTTGCGAGTGACCGCCGATCAACGCAAGAAGGCGTAGATGCTTACATCCAACACCTTGACTCCCCAGACAGAGTTGTTATCGAGTTTATACCTGACTGGAGATTAAGTTTTGACAGTGAGGCCCTGTGGGAGCGAGCTCCATTGGCCGCATCAGATAAGGATGACCCGAGAAATAGTGGCGTTGTTGACTAAGTAAATATTGTGTAGCTACCTTGGTCCGAAGTCACCATTGGAAGGTCGAGAAAAGTTTTTATCCCTGGTGGTGTAGCTTCGCACACTACTGACACCGAATTTGCACAATGAAAGCCGGTCAAGCTGATCCCCATGGCTGTACGTTCCGGTTGCGTGGGTGCATCAAGCTTTACATCGACAACTAGATTGACATCACCCTCCAGATGTATTCTCCAACCCGAATCTTGAGGAATGTCCATTTCCCTCTCCAATCGATTCTGACTGAGATCATCCATAAACCAGATTTGCTCTTGGATGATTTCCGTCCCTTCCTTTGTCACCCCTATGTGCCGATAGTTATTAAGACCTATGGTTCCTTTCCTGATCATTCCGGAAGCGGTCTCAATATCTTCGCTGGCAAGAACATAATTATGCTCTGCTGAATATTTGATTATTTCACTTTTTAGCCCCTCCGCAATCATATCTATGGGCTCATTCCAAAAGTTTGTGAGTAAATCTTTGACTGGATTGTTGTCTGCTTCCTCAGGTGTTCGGCCTAGATTCATTAAATCTCGTACCACTCCCTCAGAACCATAATCTCTGCAATCGCCGTATTCTGTCATCGTGATCCTGTCTAATCTGTTGCATAAACCACTAAGTGTTAGAGGTAATTTTTCAGCGATACCTCCGGGATTGATTCCCGAAGCATGGAAATTTACGCCTCCTTGCTGGCATGCCTTTTGGATCAATAATGTTGATTCGCTATCTTGCACGAACGGAAACCAATATGGACATGGGGTTATTACGTGCTTACCCGACATTAAGATGGCACAGATCTCTTCCACGTCCCATGGCATCGGCGAGTAGATCACGCAATCGGCATCAGTGCTTAATATTTGGGTTGTGTCAACAGTGCAGATGATTTCAGTTGAGTCAAGATCAACAATTTGGCCAGCATCCTTACCGTCCTTGTCAGGCGAATACACCTTGACCGCAACTAGTTCAAGGTTGGGATTCCTTATGACAGCTCGAAGTGAAGCTTGTCCAGTTATTCCTGTCGCCCATTGAATCACTTTATACCTGTTGTTCATTTCTCTCCCCTTAGAGCAGATACGTATTAGTTGTTTGTGAAAAACTAGTGCATTTGCGTATGTTGTGAAAGAATTTATACAAAACTGGGAGGCAAGATGACACAGATTTTAGGACAGTACTGCATTAACGTCAGAGATATTGATAAAGCTCTTGAGTTCTGGGAGGGAGTTTGCGAGTTGCCTCTTCAACACAGAACTGAAATACCAGGCGTTCTTGAGGCGGTTTTGCAAGCGGAACAGGGCGGGTCACGTATCCAATTAGCACAACACTTAGAGAATGATGCCCCTATTGACATGGGGACTGCGATGTGGAAAATATATGTCAACACATCGGACTGTCAAAGGGTGTACGATCGCGCTATAGATGCTGGATGTGAGTCGGTAATGAAACCTGAGAAGCTTGAGAGGTGGCCTGTTACTGTCGCCTTCGTGAAAGATTTTGATGGGTATTTAATAGAATTTGTTGAACATCATCAGGGAACAAGGCCAGGAGTGCCTGATCCAAAGAAAACTTGATTTAATCTAGGGAAGGTTATTAGATGGGAACTACAGAGGACACAGTAAAGCGGGCAAACTTTAAATCTTTCGCAGAGTCAACGCGCGAAGATTGGCAACTGATTGTCTCGCAGAGAGAGCCGCTGATTAGCGCGTTACCGGGTCGAGTAACACAACAGCTTGAACTGCTTAGGGATGACTTTGGAGGGTTTCCAGTTGATCGCCTTGAGCACAGTTTACAAACAGCGACTAGGGCTGAAAGAGATGGACGCAATGATGAGTACGTTATGTGTGCCCTCATCCATGATATTGGCGACGTACTTACACCCCATAATCATCCAGATCTAGCTGCTGCGGTTCTTAAACCTTTTGTTTCGGAAGAAAATCACTGGATGGTAGCCCATCATGACGTTTTCCAGGGCTATTACTTTTGGCATCATCTCGGGGGCAATCGAAATGCGAGAGATGCGTTTGAAGGACATGAGTTCTATGATCATTGTGAAGAATTCTGCAGACTATACGATGCACCAGCTTTTGATTCATCATATGATTCGAATCCACTTGAACATTACATTCCGCTAATTAACGAATTTTTCACAAAAAATCCGTAAATTTGGATGAAAATACCTGAAGCGAAATGGGCGGGAATCCATATTGCTTTTCTTTTCGCTATTCTGTTGGGCCTATCATCATCGTGTTCCGCTGACACTTCGGATGCACCATCAAAGGTTGGGTTGAACAACCCATCTACTGGGATTGAGGTGTCTGAAGAGTTTAAAAGGGAAGAAAATTCCGTGTTGAAAGAGAATCATGGTAAAGATGATCATATGGAGGTTACAAAAATTGAATCGATTCGGGATCTGAACGAAAGAAGCAACCTTTCGCTTCAGCTAGCGGGGACAGATATCAGGGAGGTAGCCATTGACATTAGCGACTTTTCTTTTGATGCGCTTATTGCCGGACCTCCTTCCGGAGAACCAATCATGCTTTTGCATGGGTTCCCCAATACTAATTACCAATGGCGAGAGCAGATCGTTGCATTAGCAGAAGCCGGTTTCTTTGTAGTTGCCCCTAATCAACGCGGATACTCAAGTGGTGCTCGACCTAAAGGAATTGAATCCTACACATCAGAAAAGTTGGTCGAAGATGTTCGTCGAATTGCTGACGCATTACTTTGGGAAAGCTTTCACCTTGCAGGGCATGATTGGGGCGCATTCATTGCTTGGGAGTTTGCTGGGAAATACCCAGATCGGCTTCGCACACTTATCCCTATTTCAGTTCCGCATCCAGAGGCATTTGCAATAGCGCTAGCTGACCCGAACGGCATACAAGCAGAAATGAGTTCATACGTTGAGTTTTTCCAGCAGGCTGAATCAACTAGTACTTTCCTGGCTGACAGTGCATCGCTATTGAAAAGCATCTACGAATCTGCTGGTCTCTCAATAGAAGAAATGGAACCCTATCTTAAGGTCCTTGGTAAACCAATGGCGCTAGATGCCGCTTTGAATTGGTACCGTGCCAACAGCTTCTCCCTTCCTCTTGACCAAGCTACGAACAGGAGATCCGACACTCCTGACATTGAAA
>PATO01000004.1 GCA_002712415.1 Actinomycetota bacterium
CATCCGTTCTTGGAAGCGACGATTAGGTGATCTGCGGCACAACAATGGTTCCGCTGAGAGCTGCTGCCTTCCGACCCTGACTCGGTTCACGGGCACTGTTTGCACAGGACCCAATCGCCACATCCAAAAACGGATGTGTAACTATCGTACCTAATTAATGAAACAATGCATAAAAAAACATTACTTTGCTTTCACTGTCATGAAGGTTGCAATGATAGTTTTCATGACTACCCTAAATAATCTCTTGGAATTTCAAGTGACTTTTAGGAGGAGTGCGAGAGCGGCCGAATCGGCACGCTTGGAAAGCGTGTGTGGGGAAACCCACCGTGGGTTCGAATCCCACCTCCTCCGCGCAGTAATTTTATTTTATGGAATCGTAAGCAGCTTCGAGGATGCTGAGACCGCGTGTATCTCCAACAACTGTTTGCATCATTTTGTTCATCATGTAGCTAACCGTTAATCCGTTATCAACATCATTGACAATCAATGATCCTCCCCAACCTCCCCAAAAGCATACTTTTCCATCTTGAGGTAAGAACGGAAATTCTTCATTAGGTAAACCGTAACCCATTCCAAACCGGAGAGGCATCAGTAAGACAAGGTCAGGTCCATGCGATTGTTCATCAAAGATGAGATCTATCGTTTTTTGTTTTAATATTTTCACACCGTTCATCTCTCCACCNTTGCTTATNAGNCCTTGAATCATNGCAACAGATCTTGCATTTCCATGCCCGTTTGCTGCNGGAACNTCAGCNGNTCTCCACCAATTTTCCCAAGCGGATTCATCGTCTGGNATTGGGTTCATGAAGGTTTTCATCGCAACTTTNCCNCTNATTCGATATTTCCCNAGTGANTTTGTAAATTCCTTNANNTGATCNCTNAACTCCTCTTTNGGGTAAATAACGTTNGATACACGATGNAATTCACTTTCANCNANNCCAATATGNAAGTCCGCTCCTANNGGATCNGCTATTTCTTCTTTNAAGAATCTACCGATTGACATTCCNGTAATTCTTCTGATCACTTCACCGACAAGGTGACCNTGGTTGAGCATGTGGTAGCCGGAAGCGGTTCCGGGTTTCCACCATGGCTTTTGCCCTGCNAGAATTGCAGTTGACTTTTCCCAATCACATACCTCCCTCATTGAGATTTTCTTACCCCAACCTGAAAGTCCTGAGGTATGCGACATTATGTGACGGACCTCAATGTCTCCTTTTCCTTTTGCTTTGAATTCCGGCCAATAGTCTGCAACAGGTTTGTAAAAGTCCAACTCTCCCCGATCAGCAAGAACAAGTGCTGATATGGCCATCATTGTTTTAGTTGTTGACCAGACATTGGTTATTGTGTCTCTTTCCCATTCTTGGGTTCTCTCTTCGTCTTTGTGTCCTGCCCAAATATCTACCACTAACTCTCCGTTGTGAACGACAGCTGCTGAGGCGCCTATTTCTCCTGGGTCAGCAAAATTGCGTTGCAAAGCCTCAGAAACTGCCGCAAACTTCTCATTAACAAATCCATTAATTTGTGTCATTTCATTCCCCTTNTTACACGAAGAATAGTCGTGCTTTTTGAGAAGTTTAAATCTCTGCTTAAGATTGCGGTATGAGATTTAGACCGACTTTTATGAATTCTCGAATTAATCTTGAAAAGAAGCTACGTAGACAAGAATTGAAGGTAGCTCGCACTGCCGGCCTGATCAATCAGGATCTGCGGTCNAAGATAGAAAAAATCGAAGATCTAGAAGCTATCCGCAGACTGAAAGCTGCATATTGCGATGCTTGCGATGATGATCATAATGGGGACTCAGTTTCGGCATTGTTTACCAAAGGAGGCACGTGGCAGCAATCTGGTCNAACGGGGCAAGCTGATTCACAGGTGCACGTTGGGAGGAAAGAAATAGCCGACTTTATGTATGGTTTGCGTNACGCCGGCTTTATTGTTCGGTCAAGTCATATCGTAACGAATCCAGTTATTGAGATTTCGGGTGCCTCAGCGTCTGGGAAGTGGAAGTTTTTGATGCTTTATACGCATGTAGATGGGACTTTTCATAGAATCATCGGTCGGTATGAAGACACTTATGCAAAAGTTAAAGGCGAGTGGTACTTTGAGTCTCTGCTAGCCATAGTAGAAGAAAACGGTATTTACCTGACTGCGAGCCCTAATGACTGATGAACAATTGATGTTGATAGCTATTGAGGAAGCAAAATTGGCAGAGGATCATGGTGATGTACCTATCGGAGCGCTCGTGGTTCTGCAGGGGGATATCGTCTCCAGCCGTCATAATGAACGAGAATTGCAGAATGATCCCACCGCACATGCGGAAGTACTAGCTATTCGAGACGCAGCGAGGAAATTAGGGACCTCACGCCTTGATGGTGCGACTTTGGTCTCAACGCTTGAGCCCTGCCCAATGTGTGCTGGAGCAGCTTTAAGTGCAAGAATTGGTCGGGTTGTTTTTGGTGCTGAGGATCCAAAAGCTGGTGCATTGGGAAGTTTGTATCAATTAGGTAGCGATCCCCGTTTAAATCATGAATTCGCTGTGACNCCCAGAGTATTACAGGAAGAGTGCGGTGCTCTGATATCAAGGTTTTTCAGTACTAAACGTGACTAATGACCACGAGAAATTTCTATTAAAGTGCGGTTTATTCTGAACTGTCAGGCAACATATTCTTGTGACTGATTTTGACATTATCGTGATTGGTGGTGGTCCTGCGGGAGCTGCTACTGCTATCCAAGCAGCTCGTGGTGGTGCAAGAGTAGCNATCTTTGAAAAAGCTTCTGAAGGCCGCGACAAAGTATGCGGTGATGGATTGACTCCGAGAGCTATAGCTGCTTTACAAGATTTAGATATAAACATAGATGGAGTTCATAAGATTACAGGCTTGCGAATGATAGCTGGAAAAACGCGTAGGGAACTTAAGTGGCCTGGAGGTGGGAGTTTCCCGTCATATGGAGCCGTTTGGACACGCAAAGAACTGGATTCGCATCTTCTTGAAAGCGCAACACAAGCAGGTGCAAAGATTTTCTATGAAACAGAGGCCCTACCAAATTTCAGTGGCGAGAGGGTAACCGGAGTTAGCTCTGGATCAGATACGTGGTCTGCTGAATTAGTCGTAGCAGCATCTGGCGCACCGGGGAAAGTTGCGAGAATGCTTGGGACTGAAAGAAAAACAGATGAACCTTATGGGATAGCAATTCGTACTTATGTCGAGAGCCCACGACATGCTGATGAGTATCTTGAAGCTTCTCTTGCGATGAGAGATTCTAATGGGACCCCAATACCTGGNTACGGGTGGATGTTCCCAACAGGAAATGGAACAGTCAATCTTGGCGTGGGCGCTCTTTCAACAATGAAGGGTTTTCGGAAGCTTAATTTAAACACGTTATGCGATATCTACAGAGATCTAATCGCTGATGAGTGGGAAGTAGGACCATATTTAGAAAAACCCAGAGCTTGGCGTTTACCAATGACTGCGCAGAAGCGTCACGGTTCAGGTTGGGTTGCAGTAGGAGATGCAGCAGGTCTCATAAATCCCATGAATGGAGAAGGAATTGATTACAGTCTGGAATCCGGCATGCTTATATCCGACTTATTTCTACAGAACCCGTCAACTGCTACTACAGAATATGACAGGATCATAGGGGAAAGATTCGATGGTTTCCTAAGAACTGGTCGGCGCTTTTCGTATTTGATAGGGCACCCACTTATCCTTCGATCTGGCTTACGCGTCGCCGTAGCAAATCAATTTATGGCAAACATGACACTACAAGTCATGGGAAATCTTGTTGACAATTCAACTCCTGGAGCTGCAGGAAGGGTACTACGNATAGCAGATAGAGCTNTAGCAACCGCGGATCCAATCCTGAGGAAAACACGAGCAAAACAAAATTAACTTTGGCGGAAGGTGTGGGATTCGAACCCACGGTGACGCAAAGCGCCACAACGGCTTTCGAGGCCGCCCCATTCGTCCGCTCTGGCAACCTTCCGAAGCTGAGCGTAGACAGACTACCTGAAAAATACTGGTTTTGTTAATTAAATACTTAGAGACTTGGAGGAAACAGCTGCTTTATATCGCTCGTTCCCCTGTCACTTCGTATAATTCAATAATGTTGCCAAAAGGATCTCTTCCATAAATGGCAAACGAGTTTCCTAGATCAACGGGTTCTTGGTGGAAAGTCATACCTGCGTTACTCAAACGTACGAATTCGTCATGAATATTAGTTACTTGCAAAGCTATATGAGCAATTCCATGATTTGCTGGTGAGTAATTAAAGCTCTGCGCCTCAGGCTTAGGTTTTATATATTCCCAAAGCTCTAAATATGCGTTGCCAGCCTTGAGCATTTGAACCTTTGCATGAGTTCTCTCTAGACCAATAACCTGATCCGCCTGCTCTCTATCTCCGAACCAACTATTGGAAAATACTTTTTCAAATCCAAGAATCTCATGATAAAAGCCAACTGCTTCATCTAAATCAGGTACCGATATTGCAACATGATGAATTCCTGTGATCACTTTACCAACCTAGCTTGATTGTTTAGGTAGTTGAAATTACATGCACAAACCATGTCAAATACATACACTTATCACTAGGAGATTTTTTTGCGGTGAAGAATATTGTTTTAACTGGGTTTATGGGGACCGGTAAGAGTTCTGTGGGTAAGGAATTATCGACGATACGTAACATTCCGTTTATAGACACCGACGAAGAGATAACAAAAAAATTTGGGCCAATCAGCGAATTGTTTGAAAATCATGGGGAAGAATATTTCCGGAAATGTGAACGTGAAATTATTTTACAGGTAGCTAAGACGTCAGAAGTAGTTATTGCTACTGGAGGAGGTGTCGTCATGGATCCTGACAATATTAAAGCTCTGGAAGCCTCAGGAGAGATCATTTGCTTGACAGCGAATCCAGAAGAAGTCGTAAATCGCTTAACTAGCGCTGGAGAGGTTGGGGTTCGGCCACTGCTTGATGTTGACGACCCCNTTAATGCAATTTCGACATTATTGGCTATCCGTGAAGACGTTTACAAACAATTTGCGCAGTTTGACACTGTTGGGAAATCTCCTACAGAGATTGCTCACGAGATAGATGACTTTCTTAATGCCAAGAACTAAATATCATTAATCTGCGATATAAACCTTAAGTCTGTAGTAAGTGACAGTTTCAGTCCAAACCATACAATCGTACAAACTGTTATAGTTGCTGACCCAAGAATCATATACATGACTATTAGCTGGAGGAGTACAGCATCCATTGGTTCAATACCTGCCAATAACAAACCAGTCATTGCTCCGGGTAAAGCTATTAAACCAACAACTTTTGTTCGTTCTATTTGTGTGGTTATGGCAGTTTTAATGATTTGAGGTGCGAAGAATTTAGTGAGAATTGATTTATCACCTCCTAATGCAAGCAAGGATTCGGCCTCCAAGCGACGAGTGGTCAATTGTATATTCAGTTGTTGAACCGCAAGAACTGCCGAAGGAACAATATTTCCGATCGTAATACCCGAAACCACCACGATATTAATAGGTGTGTAATCGATGACCGAGAAAAGGAATACGACACTTACAACCATTGCAATTGAAGTTGTAATCGCAACTAGGGCAACTAGCGGTAGTCTTTTGACAGTTGGTACACGCCTACGAATAATTTCAGTAGCTAATAAGACCATAAAGGTCACCCAGAGCCATGACCAGAGTTCTGCGAACTTATGATCAAAAATAGCTGTGAAGAGGAGACCTACTGCAAATAGTTGTAACGCAGCTCTTANAGATGCGATAAATACTGACTTTTGAATATGCAATCTGAGCAAAAGAGAGAGTAATAGTGTTACGACAACAAGTGATAATGAAAGGGTGAACTCTAACCAACTGATATCGACAATTTGTTGGTCATATAATGAGTTGGTTTTTTCTGCAACCATGAAAAAGATCACCTGTAACTCTGTCCTCCATCAACGAAATAGGTATGGCCAGTCATGAAACTTCCTCCATTGGATGCTAAGAGAAGCGCCATTAAAGTCATTTCCTCNGGATCAGCCGCCCTTCCGAGTAAGGAAGCCTTTGCTGATGCTTCCTGAAATGTTTCGGGCATAGCTCTGACCATGTCAGTATCTACTGTTCCAGGAACCAACGCATTGACGCGTATACCGCTTGAAGCGAGCTGAGCGGCCATTGAACGAGTCGCTGCTTCTAATCCTGACTTAGCTACGGGGTACAGTAAGTGGTGGGCTGCGTACATATAAGCTGCGTTACTGAGAACATTAATAATGGAGGCTCCGGTGCTCTTTTCAAGATACGGAAGAGCATGCTGGACGAGAAAAACAGGGCCACGGAGATTTGTGTTCATGGCTTTTTCCCATGCTTCAGGTGTTATTTCACCAACGCCTTTCATCAGCGGATTTGCAGCATTATTCACTATGATATCAATCCCACCGAACACCTTGTCAGTTGCGAGAACGAGTTCCTCAATATCATCTAGGTTTCCCATGTGAGCTGCTATGGGATGCGCAGTTCCTCCAGCTTCAATTATTTCTTCAGCAGTGTCTCGGCAGCTATCAATTTTTCTACTTGTGATGACAACTTTCGCACCATGGTCGGCGAATGTTTTTGCAATAGATCTTCCTATTCCGCGGCTGCCTCCAGTTACTATCGCTACTTTGCTGGTTAAATCNAATAATTCTCCAGATGAAGTCGTCATGTTGAAGCTACCTCTACAACTGTTCTTATCCCTCTTGTTTCGCGCACATTTTCGAATCCTAAATTGATTTCATCTAATGAAATTCGGTGGCTAATCATTCCATCAAGATCAAGCTTTCCTGATTTCCATAAGTTCACGAAGCGAGGAATATCTCTTTGAGGATGACAATCCCCTAAAAGCGAGCCAATTATCTTTTTGCCCATTGTTGCTAACATAACGGGAAGAATAGGAACAGTTGCCAGTGTTGCGTCAACACCCACAATAATCGTGCTTCCTCCTATTCTTGATGCATTGATACAGTCATCTACTAGCGCTGCCACCCCAGCTGCTTCAAATGCATAGTCAACTCCTATATTTGCGGTTGCATCCATAACTCTTGGAACTAGTTCATCGCTTAAAGGGTCTATTGTATGAGTGGCTCCAAAATGCAAAGCGGCTTCCCTTCTCTCAGCAACTGGGTCAGAAACTATTATCTTTTCTGCACCCGCTATTCGAGCACCTTGCACTATTGATATTCCTATGCCCCCAAGACCTGTAACAAGTACAGTTGACCCAACNTCAACCTTTGCACTGTTGAACACAGAACCAACGCCTGTTTGAACTGCACATCCAATGACACAAGCAATATCGAGAGGCGTATCTTGGTCAAGTTTAACTACTGCAGATTCCGGAACAATTGTCTTTTGAGAAAAGCCTGCAACTCCTAAACCTCGGTGAACACATTGACCTTGATTAGAAAANGGTGAGGTTCCATCCGGACGCAATCCACTAGTAAAGCTTTGTGCTTCTACACATGCAGTGGGTTCAGNGCGAGAACACCAATAACACTGGCCACAGAAAGCGAGGGGGGTCAGCATGACTTTATCTCCAGGAGCAACTGAGGTAACGTCCCGACCTACTTCTTCAATAGTTCCAGCTGCCTCATGGCCAAGGATTACGGGAAGTTGTCCTGCGCCGCCAAGATCCAGCATCGATAAGTCACTGTGACAAATTCCGCAATGAGATACTTTAACCATGACTTCTCTTGATCGAGGTTCTTCAATCTCAATTTCTTGAATATTGATTGGGAGGTTTGGTTGGGTAAAAACAGCTGCTTTCATTAAATTCTGATCCTTTGGTATTGCTCTACGTTATGTGAATTATTACTTATTGGAAAGACTGGGATATGCAGTTACCTCGCTAACCACCCACCGTCAATTGCGATAGTTTCTCCGGTGATATAGCTTCCTGCGTCAGACGCAAGTAAGAGCATTGCTCCGTCTAATTCATTAACTTCCCCAGGGCGACGCATGGGCGTATTTCGCTCGATCCATTTTCTTCCGCTTTCGCCCGCAATCATTTCATCAGTTAATTCGGTACTTATATATCCGGGAGCTATTGCGTTTACCCTGATACCGTGTCGAGCCCACTCTAAAGCAAGTTCTCTTGTTAGATTGATNAGTCCCCCCTTGGCAGCTGTGTACCCTGGTTGATTATTGGGGGATGATCCAACAAATCCGTGGATCGAGGCAACATTCACAATTGCTCCACCGGATTCTTGAGTTTCCATATGTTGAGCACATAACTGTGCAAGATGGAAACAGGAAATGAGGTCTATTTGGATAACTCTTTTAAATTGATCGAGGTCTTCCTCTAATGCTGGAATGGGATCACTGATTCCTGCATTATTGATAAGGATGTCAATCTTGTCGTATTCATTGATTACGGTATCTACTAAATTTTTGCAATCTGCTTCAACCCCAACATCACACTTCACTGCCATCACGTTTGGGTATTGATTGGCGAGNTCNTGTAATCTGTCTTCTCTTCGNGCTGCTGCGATNACTTTAGCTCCNAGNGAGCTAAANAGTTTTACTGTTTGGGCNCCAATACCGCTNCTTGCTCCNGTGACTATTGCNANNTTCCCATCNAATCGGAATNNATTNAGTGGATCGTTCATTGATTTACCCTATGTCAACTTGTGAGAATAATAGGGATCCATTCAAGAACTTCTTGAGGTTCTTCGTTATCTCTGTGTACGAAAACTCTTGAGCGAACTGCACTGATATTTCCGGATCCATATGATTGCGTATCTACTTCTTCATGTTGGAAGGAAAGTAGATCTCCTTCAAAGACTGGGCCCGTGTGATTGCAGAGATGCCATCCAAGGATCGTTGCTGTATTNGTGAATACCCTACTCAGAGATGCCTGNGCTAGTGCAACGGTATGACCTCCATAGACCAAGCGATTTGGATATGGCGATGCGTGAACATCACGATGAACTGAGGCTACGTTTTGCGTCAGTCTCACCAAGGGAAGTGCTTGGTCAACAACGTCTTTTAATGGATCAGTGATTACTCCAGATGGAATACGCTGTTCGTATTTATGTAAAAGCGATAGTTTCCAATCCNCATAACTTGCTTGTTGGTATTCATTAAGGTTTAAATCTGAATCCGAGCCAAGATCATCATTGTGACCTGGTAGTTCCTTACCTTTAAGGCGAACCAGCGGAGCTCGATAATACTCAAGGACTTTTTCANCATTTGCATATGTTGTNATTTTCAAAAGAACTTTCCCTCGTAACACACCTTTTCCGGTTGAATGGCTGTCTTGAAGCGCTACTACTTCAGTTGTGGTATGGAGAACTTCCCCAAGGAAGACTGGTCGGAGTATTCGTACATTTCGATAGAAAAGATTAGCGATTACTTTCTTAGTAGCTACCGTGCTTGCCCCAATTGAAAGGTGCAGAAGTAATCCGGGGCTCACAATTCTTTGTTCTATTCCTGTTACTTCACCACATAGTTTTGGGTCAAGTACTAGCGGTANTGCTTCCCCCGCTATTGATTGATAGACAGACGCTAATCCCGAATCTAGGACTACTGCAGGAGGTGCAGGAAAAATTAAACCCTTCTGCATGTCTTCGTAGTATGGGCCGTCTGAGATACTCATGAGATCCTGCTCGTAGTTTATGATGCCTACTTTAAAGCGTATTCACTACTTCTGTCATACGAAATGAGATTGATAAATTATTAGGCGAGAAGCATTTCCTGAGCTAATCTTCTTGCGGTACTAAATTATTCGGAAAGTGTTATGACCTTAGGCAATAAAGCATCTGAAAGATTAGAGACTGGACTGACATTTGATGATGTTCTTCTTGTCCCGAGACGTTCTTCAATTCGGAGTAGACAAGATGTGTCTCTCAAGACTCGGTTAACAACAAACATTGAGATTGACCTACCGATCCTTGCCGCGAATATGGACACTGTTTGCGAGCAAGAGATGGCTATCACNATGGCGTCTCTCGGTGGGGTTGGTATTCTTCACCGNTTTATGACGGTTGAAGCTCAAGCCCAAATGGTGGAAAACATAAAGAATGAGAACTCTAGTTATGTTGCTGGTGCTGCAATAGGAACTGATCATGATGCTTTGGTAAGAAGTAAAGCATTGATTGACGCTGGGGTTGATGTACTTGTTCTTGATATTGCACATGGACATGCGGAGCACGCTATTGATGCTTTAAAAGAATTAAAGAATTCTTTTCCANATACGGATGTCATCGCTGGGAATGTTGCTACACAAGCGGGGGCAGAAGATCTCTACGAGGCTGGAGCTGATGCTATCAAAGTTGGGGTAGGGCCTGGAGGTGTTTGTACAACACGTTTAGTCGCTGGCGTTGGTGTTCCACAACTAACGGCTATCTTCTCGGCGAGTGAAATTCCGATTCCTGTTATCGCAGATGGTGGGATTAAAACATCAGGGGATATTGCAAAAGCGATTGCTGCTGGTGCGGACTCTGTCATGATCGGCTCAATGTTTGCAGGAACTAAAGAAAGTCCCGGTGAAGTTGAATCATCTCCAAAGGGGCTTGTGAAGCGAGTACGAGGTATGGCTAGCTTTGAGGCAATAGAAGCGCGAGCTATTCGTACTGGTGAACTTATCGACGATGAATATTTTGAGCAACGTGCTCCTGAGGGAGTTGAGGGAGTTGTCCCTTATAAAGGAGAAGTGGCAAAGTTAATTGCGCAGTTAGTAGCGGGATTAAAGAGTGGGATGAGCTACAGTAATGCTCGAACAATTTCTGAGTTTTGGGAAAAGGCAGAATTTATTCGAGTTACTTCGACTGGTTTGAAAGAGAATAAACCTCACGCCACATTTGATTAGTTTATTCTTACGGGGAGGTAAGGATGTCTTCCACGTCGCCTGAGTTGGGAGCAAGACAAGAGAGAGCGTTACATGTTGCATCCTCATTGGGGGGTCGTTTATTCCGGAAGATGGTTTGGTATTTCATTCGGATAATTCTTTATCCATATTTTCGGGTTCGAGGTAGCAACGCCGAGTTTCTTGATACGCCAGGGCCCGTAATTCTTGCACCAGTTCACAGGTCCAATCTTGATGCTCCTTTACTTGTCGTTCAAACTCCTCGAATGATCCATGCGTTAGCGAAAGAGAGTCTTTTCTCGGGAGGTTTTTTCTCTTGGGTTATGGCTGCTCTCGGAGGAGTTCCGGTCAATCGCGGAGCTGCTGATCGAGACGCTCTCAAAGCGGCGCAATCATTGCTTGAGCAAGGTGCTTCCATCATCGTATTTCCTGAAGGTACGCGACAAACAGGAGATATTGTTGGGGAGACTTATGATGGAGCAGCATTTTTAGCTGCTCGGACAGGTGCGAAAGTAATTCCCGTAGGAATTGGGGGAACTGAGCCGGCTTTACCTCCTGGATCAAAATTTCCTAAACGCACAAGAGTTCGCATAGTTGTAGGCGAGCCCATGGAGCTGGTTAGTGTTGACGGAGGTAGAGTTTCTACTTCGGTTCGTAAGAAATTTACTGCAGACCTTCGGACTGAGCTACAAAAAGTCTTTACTGAAGCTCTTAGTGAAAGTAGCTAGTCAACTTCTTTTATAAATATCTTAAGCTGTATAGCCTCCGTCTACATTTAAGATTTGCCCGCTTATGTATCGGGCTTTGGGGGATGCAAGAAAGCAAACTGCTTCAGCAATATCAATGGCATTTCCATAATATCCAAGAGGTATGTTGGCTGTCGCAGTATCAAGGTCATGTTGGGTGTATTCGCCTCTATCAATCAAAGTTGCTGCCATCCCATCCATTAACATTCCAGGGCCCACTGCATTTGCGCGAACGCCGTAGCGTCCTTCCTCTTTTGCGAGGCCTTTAATCAAAATTTCAATGGCTGCTTTGGGACTTGCTGATAAACCATCTTTAATTGGATATTTATCTGTAGCTGCAGATGTGACTGCGATAATGGCTCCATTTTGCTTTCTGATAAAAGGTAGCGAAGCTATAGCAACACCAAAAAATGCGTTGACTTCTGAATTGAGATGTTTAGAGAAAATTTGCGGTGGAATTTTGGATAGATGCACTTGTGGGACAACGGGCCCAGCTGCATAAATCAATGTATGTATTCCTCCATCATTGCCTAGCGATTGTATGAAATTGAGAACGTCGTCTTGGTCATCTAGATCTAGCGGGTGCTTTAATGAATTAACACCCAGATCTTTTATTTGGGTGGATAGTGATTCAGCCTTTTCTAAATTATTTTGATAAGTGAATGTGATATCACTGCCTCTTTTGGCTAGTAATTTACAGATTTCAGAACCGATACCCCCTGTTCCTCCGATAACAAGTGCTGTACCGGAAAGATCGTTGAAATCTTGCATGAATTCTCCTTCATTCTCTTTACTAAGATTGGCACATGGTTTTCTGCAATGGTAGATCAAGATTTGTTTCTTTGAAGAATGCCATCTTCACGAGATGGACCGAAAGTTTGTCGATGTTCTTAGTTCTCTTTACCAAAATAGTTTCTAATCCTCTAGTGTTAGATACGTGAAAGCTTTGGTTTTCGAACGTAAAGAACTGAAATATGCTGCTGCGTCTATTGGCTCTCGGGTTTTCCCTGGAGTGGGTTCAGCGGTTGGGCCTCTGAGTTTAAAAGATATTGAACCTCCAGAGATTCCTGCGGATGGGTGGAAAAGGGTTTTCCCATTGCTGTCGGGTATATGTGGAAGCGATTTGGCGACTGTAGATGGGAAATCCAGTCGTTATTTTGATCCGTTGGTTTCTTTTCCTTTTGTTCCTGGTCATGAAGTATTCGGAGAGCTCGAAGATGGAACGAGGGTTGTGCTTGAGCCTGTTCTGGGGGCCGAAAGTCGNGGAGAGCAACCAGCGTTCGAAGGTGCTTGTCCCGGTGATGGTGATGATTATGGTTATCTTTTGAGTGGACCTATTGGGGATGGTATTCAGGTAGGTTTCTGTTCGGATACAGGCGGGGGTTGGAGTACCCAGCTCGTTGCGCATTCTTCTCAAATCCATGAGGTTCCTTCTGATCTTTCTGATGAGGCTGCTGTAATTTTAGAACCAGCGGCTGGTGGTGTTCATTCTGCTTTAAAAGCTAAAATTCAATCAGGTGATGTAGTCGTTGTTCAAGGTGCAGGAACTATGGGGCTGTGTGCGATTGCTTCTATTCGATCATTCACTGACGCCGGAACTGTTATTGTGGCGGCAAAGTACCCTTTGCAGAAATCTTTGGCTAGTGAACTCGGCGCGGATGTTGTTGTTGAACCTAGAGAGCTCAAACGAGCTGTTCGTAGTGTGACTGGTTGTAGGATGATCGGTAATTCTTTGTCTGGNGGTGCTGATGTCACCATTGATGCTGTTGGTANTGCTGGTTCGATAACAACTTCTTTGGAAACNACAAGACCTAGGGGTCGTATAGTAATGATGGGGATTCCTGGAACAATGTCTATTGACTTAACTTCTCTTTGGCATCGTGAAATAGAGATCGTGGGTTCTTATACGTATGGCACAGAAGTTCTTGGGGACGGATCGGTTAGCACAAGTTATGATTTGGCATTTACGCTTGTTCGGGAAAATAAGTTAGAGCGACTTGTGACTGCGACATACCCATTGGACAGATACAAAGATGCCATCCGTCATGCTGCTGAAGCTGGCCCAAAAGGGGCTATTAAGGTGGCGTTTGATATGCGAGATGAAAAGCGAAGATAAGTTACTAAGCTGATTCTTCTTTCGGTGGACGATAAAAGATCGCAAGTAGTGTGAGTGCTGCAAGTNTTCCTCCACCTGCAGAGATTAGAAGACCTGCATAGCCATCTAGTTCGTTGTCCCAGCCTANTTTGTGATCAATTGACCAATTTCCTGGGCCTATCATTGCAACTGTTATTGCCGAGATAGCAAGTATGAATACGTATTCCCATCCTTCATTAATAATCATAAAGCCGTTTTTGCTGTGAACTGTCCAGTAAGCAACTGTCATCAATCCAACGAATCCTAGGGCTGCGAAGGATGTTAGCAATCCCATTGCGAGGAAAAGTCCTGAGCCGATTTCACCACATGCCGCTAGGAATGCATGTGCCTTTCCAGGGCGCATACCCATGCTGTCAAACCATCGGCCTGTTCCTTCAATTTTTCCGCCTTTGAAGAATTTGTTATATCCATGCGCAGCTAAGGTGAGGCCTAGTGCAATCCTGATGATTAGAAGAGGTAATTCGAGATCCATATTTATCCTTTTAGCGAAAGTTTAAGTCCTTCTAGAGATTGCCACATCTCTTGTTATAAGTCTTGGTTTCAAGCAGATTCTTATCTCGTTGGNTTTAATTATGATTTGTTCACTTAACTTCACCTAGCATGGAGGTATGGTCGGCACGGTAATTAGCGTTCTATTTGCAATTGCAATTGGGTACGTTATTTTACGAATTGGTTTTAGTGTCTTTCGGGTTTTAGCTACCCCACTGCCGGAGCCACCTCCTGCAGGTGAATTAAGGAAAGTTAAGCTTAATTTTCGATGTTCATCGTGTGGGAGCGAGGTGAGGATGACTGTTGCTACCGATGAAAGTCCTGATCCTCCTCGNCATTGCATGTCAGAAATGGATTTAGTTATTGAAGACGAATGAGCAGNTAACCTATACGAATACGTTGTTTCCTGTGGATGATGTTATTNATGTTATTAATGTTATTAAAGGGGAAAATGTCGGTTATCCACAGGTTGTGTGAAACTTTGGGGATAATTACATGCATGTAATTAACTACATTTTGNTCCTTTTAAANCAAAGATATTAATTTAATGTAGTTGTGTTGCTGTGACTATGCCGGCAAGTACNAGCCCTAAACCTCCGAGGAGGTACCAATTACTAGTGCCCCCGGGTAGGAGGTCGACNTAATTAACGATGATCATTGCTGTACCGAGCCCGAGTAATCCAAACATAGTTGGTGCAACCCACCGAGAACTCATCTTTTTTGAAGAAACGTANCCCATAGAGGAGGATCCAACTGGGGGAAGATTATCAGGGCGAGTGCCCTTCTCCGTTATCCTTTTGCTTTGCGTTCGTTCTTTCGGTGGTTTTCCCATACGCCTATGATAGGTGGGATTACTTAAGATTGGTTTATAGTGGTGGATTTATGAGTTGTCTACTACCCTCCAATTCGTGAGCAGTCGCGTTTTAGTAATAGATAATTACGATTCTTTTGTATATATTCTCGTCCAGTATTTGGGTGAGCTTGGTTTAGAACCAATTGTTTTTCGAAATGATAAATTATCGCTTCAGGATGTCTCAGGTTTAGATGCGGATGCAATTCTTATAAGTCCCGGACCGGGCACACCTCGTGAATCAGGTATTTCTATGGAATTAATTAGAGAATTTAAAGAACTAAAACCTATCTTTGGCGTTTGTCTTGGNCTTCAATGTATTGGCGAATTCTTTGGCGGAAACGTAGTACGAGCCCCTAAAGTTATGCATGGGAANACGTCTGCTATATCGCATACGAATCATGGTGTATTTTCGGGGATATCGAACCCAGTAGAGGCTACTCGCTATCACTCATTGATTGTTGAACGAGAAACTCTTCCAGATTCACTCGAAATAACGGCAGAAACTGATGACGGAACCATCATGGGGTTAAAGCACAGACAGTACCGGATTGAGGGGGTGCAATTTCACCCCGAATCCATTTTAACTAAAGAAGGGCAATCTATTCTCAGAAACTTTTTTATCGACAGTTAGTTCCTATTCTCAGATTCAGGATAGTTATGGGTCAGGCATCAGGATCAGNANCAGGATCAGGANCAGGATCAGGATCAGNANCAGGATCAGAACCAGGATCAGGATCAGGATCAGAACCAAGATCAGGATCAGAACCAGGATCAGGNTCAGGAGTCGGCTCAGTCGCTACCCCAACACAAATCGTTACAGTTATGCCTGCTTCAACAAGTTGATCACCAGGTGGGTCTTGGGAAACGACATTCCCCACATTGGGGTCAGTGGGGTCAACTGGACACTCTTCTTGAGGTGCAACCATGAATCCATTGCCAGCTAAAATACCTGCAGCATCAGCTGGACTTTCGCCAATTACAGAGGGCAACGGAACTGAGGATGGCCCAATTGAAACTTGTATTACAACAGGCTGGTCTAGATCGTGTTCCGTTCCAAAATTCGGGATAGTAGCGACAACTCTTCCCTCAGCAATAAAGTCGTCATTTACCTCCTCGACCGAACTGACCCAACCATATTCTTTTAGTTCATCAGCTGCAAAGGATAATAACTGTCCTGTTAGATTCGGAACTTGATCACTAATCCGCCCGTCTGCGATTCGTAGACTGATAAGCGTGGTTGGTTCTAAGAACGAGCTTGCTTCAGGTTCCTGCTCTGCCACTACACCCGCATCATATTCATTAGTTTTAATTCTCCGTACTTCAATATTCACAAAGCCTTGGTTCTGTAATCTATTAAAAGCTTCTTCTTCTGTAAGACCCACCACAATTGGGGCTTGTATTGATTCGGGGCCGACACTTATGACTAATGCAACCGCCTCTCCCTCTTCCAATTCAGTGCCTTGTAACGGAAATTGGCTAAGGACTCTATCCGAAGGCACATCATTCCTTACCTCAGTAGTTATACGGCCTACTTGAAGTCCGCGAGACTCCAGTAACGCAATTGCTTGGCTACTATCAAGATCAATCACGAGAGGGACAATAATTCCGGTCGGAGAGACCGGTTCAATCTGTTCTATGGCCAAATTATCAGTATCTGAACTCGTAGTGTTCTGCACGAAATTAACTAGGAGTATTACCAATGCAACCAACGCGCCTAAAAGACCTAATGTTAACATCCCCCACAACCAGACCCTTCTATCCTGTCGGTCATATGGCTCATAATATTCAGGAGGGTATGGGGGACCGGACTCATCTAAGTCGTTCAAATCTGCTGGAACTGGACTTGTCATTATGCTGGTTTCATGATCATCGACATCTTGTTTTAGTTTGGAGTCATCTAACATATACCGACCAGATAAAAACTGTTGAAGGTCGCTTTGTAACTCAGCCGCTGAAGAATAACGTTGTTCAGGTTTTTTCTTTAGGAGTTTCGTTGTTATTGCTTGCAAAGCTTGCGGAACCCCAGGTCGCTTTCTAGATATAGGTTCCGGCTGTTCTTGGACATGTTTGTACGCTATAGAAATTGATGTTTCACCAGTGAAAGGTAGAGTCCCCGTGAGCATTTCATACATCACTACTCCTAATGAGTAGAGGTCACTTCTCCCATCTACATTTAACCCTTGAGCTTGTTCAGGAGAGAAGTAATTCGCTGTTCCCATGACAGCCCCTGCTTGTGTGAGGTCTGTGTCCGAACCTGTAGATATTGCTGTCGCAATACCGAAATCAGCAACTTTTATTTGACCATTGTCAGAGATGATTACATTGCCCGGTTTCATATCTCTGTGCACTACGTTTCCTTTATGGGCAAAGCCAACAGCAGAGGCTATAGCATCAGCAATCTCAGCTACACGGGCAGTTGGCAATGGGCCTTCTTTACGAATTATTTGAGATAAAGTTCGACCCTCCACATATTCCATCACTATGTAATAGGTATTGCTTTCCTTTCCCCAGTCAAAAACTCCAACAATATTGGGGTGACTAAGATTCGCAGCTGCCTGAGCTTCTCTTCTGAAGCGCTCGACAAAATTCGGATCGCTCGCAAATTCGGGAAAAAGAACCTTAACAGCAACAGGGCGACCGAGCAATTGGTCTTCCCCAAGAAATACTTCTGCCATTCCACCGCGAGCAATTCGCTTTTTGAGTTCGTATCTTCCGCCGAAGATTATTGAGCCTTTATCCGACATAAATCAAGAGTTTAATATCCTTTGATTGCATAGTACGTTCACCCCCCAAAGCAGTTGCGGAAATGCAATATATCTGTTTTCAGGTTGATCTTGAACCAACCCGAAAACCTAACAAAGTAGAATGGGTAGAACAGGATAATGAATAAAAGATTTGAGCAATTTGTATCTTGAAAGACCAGAGCCTAGATAGTTCCAACCTATGTGACTAATTTAAATAAACTTTTTAGCAAATTTGAACTATTTCCATCACTAGTTTTCATCTCTTCGGTGAATTTCTCATCTTCTTCTGGCGAAATGGTCTGAACTTCAAATTGAATATTGGAAGAATTACTCTTTTCTTTACCTGAAATGACATCTGCAACTATTGCTGTCACGTTATCTAGGCCTTGATTGCTCAACGCCGATTGAATTAGTTGATCCGCAGCATCCTGAGGGTCAGGTTTGGTAGAGAGTATTTCTGCTATTTCAGTATCTGAAATCTCATTTGTCAGACCGTCTGAGCATAGCAAGTAGCGATCTCCAAGTATTAAGTCAAATTCCCATGCGTCAACCTGAATTATTGGTTGATGGCCTAGTGAACGTGTTATCACATTACGATGTGGATGAAACTGCGCTTCAGTTTCACTGATTTGTCCNCTGTCGACAAGTTCCTGGACCAGACTGTGGTCAGTGGAAATTTGGTGAAGTTCGTTGTATGTGTAGAGATATATCCTTGAGTCTCCTACATTGACAGCGCCAATTCGATGTGAGGTCTCCTGCATATTTATTTTTGACAGCGCGCACAGCNTAGTCCCCATGCCATCAAGATTTTCATTCTCCTGAGCTCTAGCCTGAATCAGATGGTGTGCCATTTGGACCAAGTAGGCAAACTCACTAATTGATTGAAAACCATTAGAAGCAGTGAGGGTAGTTACAGCTATTTCAGCAGCTACTTCACCACCATTATGCCCCCCCATCCCGTCCGCAACAGCTAAGAGATTCGAGGCAATCCCATATTTATCCTGATTTGAAGTTCGTACGTTTCCAACATGAGTTGCTGCGCCCCATTTAAANACCGGTGCTTGAGATTGATTTTCAGTGTTTAAGTGATTNNCGCTCATAATACGACCATTGAATTGCTTCGTATANGCATAACATCATGTACAGTAATTCTTCCTAGCCTTCTTGAATTCTTTAATTNCCTTTCCATTTTGGCTTTCGTTTCTCCTTAAAAGCGGTTCTACCTTCAGTTGCGTCCTCTGTTTGATTTGCCACGATCCTCATCGTTTCTCCAAATCTTACCGCTTCGATCCAACCCATGTTTTGTGTTCTGGTAGCTACTTCCTTTGTTGCTCTAACGGCAAGTGGTGCGGAAAGACATAATCGAGCAGCCAGGTTGTTTGCCTCTTTAATCAATTCATCGGAGGAGCAGACTTTCCAAACAAAACCCATTTCGTGAGCTCTTTCTGCTGTAATTGACTCTCCAAGAAGCAGAAATTCCATTGCATCTGACCAATTTAATTTTTTAGGTAGGCGTATTGCGCCAACAATAGTAGGTATCCCTATTGTGACTTCAGGGTAGCTAAATGTGGCTTTATCACTTGCAACNACAAAGTCACAAAATGTTACAGCAGTTAAGCCGTACCCCACACACGCCCCATTGACTGCAGCGATGACCGGTTTGTAAATTTCCTTCCCGCTTTCAAAACTATTGATGGTGGGNTTTTCCCAGAAAGTTCCTTTAAAGTCTCCCGTGCTTCCCGAAGGGTCACGTAAGTCAGCTCCGCCACAGAAAGTAGTGCCGCTACCTGTAAGAATCGCCACCCACGCAGTCTCATCTTCGCTGAACTTATCCCACGCATCATTAAGTTCTTTACGCATTTGTCCATTGATTGCGTTCTGATTATCTGGTCGATTGTATGTGATCGTTACAATATTTCCTGATTGCTCATAAAGCACCGTTTCATTTCCCATGTTTACACCAAAGTTTCTAAGTTACAGAATTTTTGTAGCTCAATTTAACCTATTTATGTTCTAGGTTTTNGAGTACGATATTTCNATTCTACAGCACGTAATTTATTCGTTAGCAAAAAGGGCTTCCCTCAAGACATCCTCCTCAAAATCAAAGAATANAGGACTCCCCAGATCTGGGTCTCTACATACGTTATACCCAGGTGCATTAGCAGCAGTAAAGTTACGNAGAGAAGATGGGTAACTTCCCTCACTTGGCTTTGTTAGATACTCCTCNANGGCATCAGCCATCGCAACTGATACTGCTGGCAAATACTCAGGTGACTTAATCAAATTTGCTTCGGCCTTATTAGCCAAATAGGCGAGCTCTACNAGAGTTGTTGGCGTTCTTGGTCTTGAGAGCATACCGTATGTGTCTGTCCCCCGATTATTTAGAACCCTTATAACGCCAGCATCATATTGGCTTGTCCAAGAAATCCANGAAAATTTATCAAGGGCNTCNTANACGGATTCATAAACAAGNGTGCCAAGTCTNGANGAATTATTTGAATTGCTCTGGACAAANGCCTCAGTACCTGGATGNCGAGANGNAGCAATGGTAGGTGCATTATGATGGATAGATACCATNGCGTTAGCTTGAAGGTGATCAGCGTAAAGGCCTCGTGTTGCAAGTGGNATGTGGTAGTTACTTGATCGAGCTAAGAAACTATTNATACCNCTTGAAGTAAGTTCAGTTTGGAGTGCTTCTGATACTGAAAGATTAACTGAGTGCTCCTGAAGTCCGAAGTAACCGGCGCCTCCATCAATACCTCCGTGTCCTGGGTCAATAACTATTTGAATATCTTTTATTAATTCCCCACCAATTNCTCGTTGGGNACTTCCACACGGGGTTCTGACAATATANTGGGGAATGGAACTNGTAGTTGTTTGAGGTAACTCGACCATTACAACAACATTGATACCAGATGGCGTGATTAACCCTAAGGGTGGACGTTCAAGGGTAAGTTCGCTTGAAGTGCCCAAACGCCCCCAATAATCCATGGATTTATTATCGTCTGGTATCCCAGGTATGTTTTGATCCAAATAAGTCGATCTTTCAGGAGTGATACCTTCATTAGTGCCCCACAAAATTGTGATTATTCCCGAATCAAATTGTGTTCCTATAGATTTAGCACTGGACGCAACTAGCAAATCGGTTTTTCCATCGCCATTAATATCTAGATTTCCCAGAGCATCTCCCCAGTGGTCTGCATGACTGATCTGTAGGTTTAGTGGTATTTCATCTTGATGAATAGTTTTAGCTTCCCTGCTGGTGAGAAGACCCTCTGTCCCTGGAATTATTGTGATTGATCCTGTTCGGATGAATGTTCCTGACCCTTCTGCAGGTGCCCCTATGACAAGATCTATTTTAGAATCGCCATTAAAGTCGCCAGTGGTTAGGACTGAACCCCATCGATCAAAGGCTTCGTTGCTATCTTGNATCCCNAAGCTACCTTGATGTANTCGTGTGGATTTTTGAGACGAAATACCATTTGTAGATCCGTACAGAATAGTGACACTACCTGATTGTTGCTTAGCGCCAATACTTTCATTGGGAGAGCCGACTATTAGGTCATCTATTCCGTCTTGACTGAAATCACCAGAAGCTAGGTTTGACGCCCANCGGTCATTTTCTTCATTTCGGCCGGGTAACCCAGGTGTGTCTTGATGAAATCGTGTTGCGGTTTTTGGATTTAACCCTTGATCGCTCCCATATATAATTGTCACTGCACCTGCCGAAGCATAAAAACCATACTTCTCTCCGGGAGCACCTACTGCAAGGTCAGATAATTGGTCTCCGTTGAAGTCCCCTTCTGCTAAGGACAATCCCCANTTATCGTTCATTTCACTTCCATCCGGTATCCCTCTAGTACTTTGATTTATAAGTTGAAANTCATCAGGGTTGAGGCCATCTTTGCTTCCATACAGAATTACAATTTGACCAACGTCATTTCTNTTACGGATATCACTTTGTGGTGCGCTAACAGCGATATCTTCAAACGAGTCACCATTGAAATCTCCTGAGACAACCATCTCACCCCANCGATCCCCTGAGGATATGTATTCGTTAGGTATGAACATTGAAAGGTCAAATGAAGTAGCAATGTTGNTTGTTCCCATGCCTTGGGGCAATCCAGGAAGAACCCACATCATCCCTGCATCCTCAATACCATTTACGTCTTTTTGGGGGGCGGTAATCACTAAGTCATCTAAGCCGTCTCCGTTGAAATCCCCAAACGTAGTTCTGGATCCAAATCTGTCATTTGGGTCATTATTTCCGGANATAGCTAGCACTCCCTGATGCAGGAGAATACTTTCGGAGAATAGCTTATTTGGATCACCGAATANGATTGTGACCGCACCGGTTCGTATGGCATCACCGAATCGTTCTCCTGTTGCTCCGATGACTATGTCCCCGTATCCGTCACCATTGAAATCNGGTCCAGATAAANTTGACTCTTCATTAAATGCATTCGTAGAATTCTNCTGAGCTTGCGAGTGTGTAGCTAGAAGGAATGAGGACAGAANAATTAGCGAACTCAGCAGTAATTTNAATCTTTTGCTGTTCATATCTACCTGCTGCAGAATTTGTGTGCGCGAGGAGGGACTTGAACCCTCACATCCCGAAGGACACAGGCACCTGAAGCCTGCGCGTCTGCCAATTCCGCCACTCGCGCGAGTACCAATGGATGGTATCGGGTCAGGAAGTAATCCAAACAAGCTATGCCTAGGTTTACTTTTCATGATGATGTTATGCGCGACCCATTACCCGTTCAACAGTAAGTTCAATAACTCGCCTATCATCTCCTCGGTCTTTTGGTTCTGAGTATCGTTGAGCATATCGACGGGTTCCTTCACGGCACTTATCATCATCAGAGGTCACTACTGCTAAACCTTCAAGAGTTACCCAACGTCCACCATCGACTTGTGAGACTGCGGCTCGAAGAGGGTTCTCCGATTTANCTAAAATTTTAGCTTTCATACTTCCGGCCCACGTTATAACTCTGACTAGCTGTCGCTCTTCATCCCATGTGAATCCGACTGGAGTGACGTGTGGCCTTCCCTTGGGTGTCACTATAGTGAGAGAGGCGAGGTGCCGCTCAGTAACAAATTGTGTCATCTCAGAAGATAATTCTATTCTTTCCATATTTAACATCCCTCGTCGATTAACCGCCGAACATCGCCATCCATTGTTCAGCTGTTGAAGGGGCGAACACGTAATTATGCTGTCGGGTTTCTCCCATTGATTGAGATGGTTTTGGGGAATAAAGGTGCCCAGGGAAAAGAGTTGCAGTATCAGGTACTTTAGCGAGTCGCGTAGTCAAGCTTTCGTACATTTGGCGCGGGTCTCCACCAGGTAAATCCGTTCTTCCGCAACCGTCAAGGAAGAGTGTGTCTCCTGCGACAAGTCTGTTTTCGACAAGAAAACATTGACTGCCAGGAGTGTGCCCTGGAGTATGAATGAGTTCTATTTCTATTGAACCAACCGATATTTTGTCNCCACTTGAGTGTGTTCGTAGGTTATCAAACCCTACTCCCGTTACTTTGTCTACAAGTTCTGCTTCTTCATTCTGAACATGGATGGGAACTGAGGCTAAGTTCAAAAGATCAGTGATTCCTGAAATGCTGAAGCCCATCATGTCACCACCTACATGATCTGGATGGTAGTGGGTAGCTAAAACGCCGGTGAGGGTCATTTCATCTTCTTCTAGAATATTGATGATTCCTTGAGGGTCATAAGCAGGATCAATAACAANAGCTTCTCCTGTTGTTCTGTCCCCGATAAGATATATGAAGTTCATCATTTGNCGGGCTACTTGATCTTCTGTTCCAACATCTCTTCCTGATAGAAGTTGGCGGAAATATAGTTGTTGTTCTGGCATAGGTAAAAACTTTAGGCGGGTTATGGGTGATTTCGGCGTTTCTCAGTAAATTAAGGCGTTGTCTTTGAGTTCGTCCTCTATCCTTCAGGTGTGGGAGATGTTACGAATTTGAGAGTTGGATACCTTGGNCCATCTGGGACCTTTACAGAAGCTGCTTTATTAACGCAGACTGATTTGGCTTCTGCTGAACACGTTTTGTATAAAAGCCATTCGGATGTTCTTCATAATACTTCTACCGGTGAGATTGACTTTGGGTTTTGTGCAATTGAGAACGCNATTGAAGGAACTGTCAATGTTGTTCAAGATACTTTAGCGTTCGATAGTGAGTTATTGATCCAGAGAGAGGTAGTCATTCCTATTACNATGAATCTTCTTGTCAAANCAGGGTCATCGTTATCTGATGTTAGAAAAGTTATTTCTTATCCNCACGCCCTTGCGCAGGTTCGTTCTTTTCTTAGAGAAAATCTTCCGGATGCTGACTTGGAAGCAGCAAATTCAACTGCTCATGCTGCGCATCTTCTATCTGAGAGTGATGAGTTAAATGTAGCGGCTGTGGGTACTAGTCTTGCAGCCGAAAAGTATGGTCTTGATANTTTGGCCGAAGGAATTGAAGACCATCAGGGAAATAAAACTCGTTTCGTACTNATTGCTCGTGATGGTATTCCTGCTNCAACCGGGCATGACAAAACCANTGTGGTCGTGTTTCAACAATCTGACCGTCCCGGTTCGTTGTTAGCTATCCTTCAAGAGTTTGCTGCGCGCTCAATTAACTTGACAAAATTGGAGTCTCGTCCAACGCGCGAAGGACTTGGACAATATTGTTTTCTTCTTGATTTGGAAGGCCATATTGCCGACTCTGTTATGGCTGATTGCCTTAAAACGTTGCAGACAAAAGAGGTTCGCGTAAAGTTCTTAGGTTCGTACCCTGCAGCAGGTGACCATGCTGAAACAGTTCGTGAGGAATCTAAAGCTGCCTCGGTTAAAGCCCAAAGCTGGTTNGATGCTATTCGTTCCAAACTTTCCTAAGTCAGGTCGCATAGGGATTGAAGATATGAATTNAGAAATAATCCTTCTGGGTCTAGATCTCTTTGAATTTTCCAAAATGAGTCCCATCCTTNGTTATACATTGAGGCGAAATCGCTATATGTAAGGTAATTACATTTTCCCCAATGAGGACGCCCATCGTAACTTAGAAAAATATCCTCTGCTTCTCTAAAAAAGGGTTCATGCGGTTGATCTAAACCTTGGTGGATAGAGATGGTAACTGTTAGTCGATCTTTTGATGGACTTATCCACCCNGAGTCTGCTTCCACTGTTCTATATTCAACTGGCCAAAAGACCTCGTGTTTCTTTGAGAGGATNAGATNTCGTATTTTCTTGAAGCATGCTATTCCATCTTGGTAAGGAATTGAATATTCCATTTCTGTGTGCTTNTCATTTCGGTCGGATGGNAAAACTTNATGTGAATAATTAACGTAACTTTGCGGGGAATTATTTCTCGTGGTTGCGGGCCCTTTATGAGGATTAAGTGTCTTGACGTAAGTTGCGTCATTTAAGGGATTCCAGAAGAATTCAAAATGATCATTGTCCCTCGCCAAGGTATCTACTTCTTCAATCAACGCTTCGGTGCCCTGTTTCCAAGTTTGTTCGTGAAGGAAAAAGATTGGGACAACTGCAAATGTTACATCCATAATCAGTCCTATTGCTCCAAGATTTAGTCGAGTTGCTTCGAGAACAGCCTTATTTTCTGAAGCTTTGATAATGTCGCCTGTGCTTGTAATAATGGTTGCGTCTTTTACATGGCTGCTTATTGATGGGTGTGTAATTCCGGTTCCGTGGACACCGGTTCCGATAAGACCTGCGATTGACTGGACGTCTACATCTCCTTGATTTGAAAATGCATACCCTTTATCCCATAACAGTTTGGCAGCTTCTTTGAGTTTCATTCCCGATGGAAGTGTTGCGNTCTTATCGGATGTATTAATAGTTACTTTTCCTTTTAGCTGATCGGTGCGGATGATGATTCCAGTGTTGTTTTGGATGAGGCGCGAGTGTGAATGGGTTGAACCTACGGTTGTAATTGGAGTTTTATTCTTATTGGCGATTGATACTGCTTTTTGTGCATCTTGAATTGTGCTGATTTCGAGTATCTCTTGAGGGGTGCTTTGCACGAGACCTGACCAGTTAGCGAATGTTTTTGACAATGGAGATCCGTTATGTTGGTCTGTCAGGATGGTCTGGCGGTAAAAGTTCAAATGCGTTCACTAACGTCTGCGTAGTTGGTATCGCAACTATGTATGTGACATCTTCTTCGCCTTGCCCTTCAATGTGGAGGGCGCCGGAAGGAATGATTAGTTTGTCTCCTGGTTCAACGGTGAGCTTGTCGCCTGTNTCTCCATCTAAAATCCATGTAGTTCCATTCATGACATATCCGTGAGCTTCCATTCTGTGCCAATGCAGGTCGGGAGGTGGACTTGGTGGCGAGACGAGAGTCGTTGGCCAGAATCCTGTTANTGCTATATCTTGCATGACATCTGCAAGTCCATTGTGAAATTTCTTCTCAACTCTTATCTGCGTTGCCATTAACCTACTATTGCACTTTGTGGCATAGAGAACAATCTGATGTGATTGATGTGCAGATAAGAAGTGATTGAATCGTTGTTGGGTTTCTTTAGACTGCTTTTGTGTGTTGTTTCATAAAATTTGCGGAGTTCTAGTGGAAAAGATGCGGAGAATATTGACGTTGGTCTTTGTTATCGTTTCGATTCTTGCAGTTATTCTCGCGTTATTTGTAGCACCATTAAAGGCGTCACCGACGGTCTCAAATGCTCCTTCAGATTGGGAGATTATTTCTGGAGGCTTTTCTGAGGACGGAACTCAACTCTTACCAACATCCGTGGCTGTTTGGAATCAACCTCTTCCTGATGGGTGTGCTATACAAACAAAAACGTTAAATAAGAAAGCCTTGCGGACCTGGATTGTTGACGGGCAGGATTTTGACAACAGTGGACTGTCAATCTCTGAGTATATTCAACAAGGACCTCAGTTTTATGCTGAGACGAACCTTCTTTGGGTTGACAATATAATAAATGACGGGTCTTTCGCATACGATCAGAATCTTTTCCGGGTCCGAGGTTGGTCGGATGAACGTCTTGTTGATGTAGATATGTTTGGTGAGGAGTGGGACCGAACACATTACAATGTAAATCCGTTATCGTTTTTTCTTGGAACTGACGGCTATTTGTATTATTCGGAAGATTATTGGCATGAATTTCCATCTCTTGGCCGTGTTCCCCCAACTGGCAGTAGCGCTGTTCGTGTAAGTAAGGCAAGTGAGACCAAACCTAATCCGAGAGTTTTTTTTGGAGCTGCTAATTCAAGTGACACAATAAATAGGAACATGCGGTGGGGACACTTTACCGATTTCTATCCCATTGATTGTGATTTCATCATTGACGATGATAGTGATGGAACATTGAACTGGTTCGATATTGAGTGGTTTGATGCGAATTCTCCTACGTTAACGACACCGTCGGAAACAGTGGTTTGTCCTGAAAATTTAGATGCGTGCATCGATTGGTCTGATTGCGATACAGATTTTGATAATGATGGTGTTGTCAATTGCAACGATTACTCAGTTTCAGATCCATCAATATGGGAAGTCTGTCAACTTGAGAACTCATGTAACCAAGTTGAGGAGAATGATATTTCGGATAATGCTGAGCTAGAAGGTGAGGATGAGGTTAATGAGTGTCCGGACGATGGTGCCTGTCTTGAAATATCTGATGAACAAGTAGAAGAAAATATTGAGGGTGATTCGAAAGAGATCGCTGATGAGGTTGTTGAGGTTGAAGTACCAGAGGAAGCAATCAAAGCTTCTATTGAGCCAGAAATATCTCAAGAGCAACTGCCTGAAAGTACCGTAGAGATATCGGGTTCGGATGATGTTGACGGTGTTGTAAAGGTTGATGAGCGTGCAGTGCAAATCTCTACAGAGGGGACCATAGTTACCATTGCCGCGTCTGGTGATGACGGAGTCAGCATTGATGGAACAACTCTTAAAGCATTTAACTCAAGTACGTTCGAAATTTCAGGATCAGGGTTTTTATCAAATTCAACTATAGAACTTTACGTTTATTCAGACCCATACCTTCTCGGCATTTTAGAGACTGATGCCAATGGTGAATTTGTAAGCAGTATTTTATTGCCCACTGATCTCGATTCCGGTTCACATAGATTCGAAGTTGTTGGCATAGGGGCTGATAACACTGAACGAAAGATTGAGTACTCTTTCAGCTTGATCGATCAAAATAATCCTAACCTTTTCCAAGAAAAAGGAATGTTTGATGATACTGAGGGGTCTGCGAAAACTATTGGTGGTTTAGCTGCTGTGGCAGCAGCAGTCGCAGCGGCAGGTGCAGCTGGAGCGGCAGCGGGTGGAAGCGCAGGTGGTTCATCTGGAAGTAGTTCACCTACTCCTACAGCTCACAGGATAGCGATAACTGCAGCTCGAGGAGCGTCTGCTCGTTTTAACTCTAGTTCTTCCTCAGACAACGTCACAGATGATGATATTGAATCATTAGAAACGAGTCACGATACGTTCNTGAGTGAAGATGAAGCTTGGGGCGANAGATTATCGCTATGGAGTAAAAAATCTATGACAGCTTTGGATATATGGTGGACAAAAGCAACCATTGATTCAGCTCGGTTCTCTCCATTTATATCTAAAACATTTAATGATGGGTCATACCTTCGCTCAGGCGCAGGATCACTATGGGGGCTCTTACCTGTNTCTTCAATACTATTTTCACTGTGGGCATTATTTACANGTGTTGGACCAGTCGGTGAGCCNGGATNAGCGGGGTTAACTGGCGTCATGGTACTCGGGGTATTTGATATCTTTTCTGGATTAATCGGGATCAGNATAATTATTTTGGGTTACCTAATAGTTGAAGCTTCAAATAATGACATTGGGGCACTTGCNGATATCCGCTTTGGGTTTGGATTATTTTCATTGGCTTGTGGGCCTGCGATCTTGGCAACTAGTATTCGCACGATTCGGAAACCANCAGCAAGAAAAAGAATTGATTGGTGGGACCGAATTATTGACCTCACTGTTGGAGCATTCATCGCTGGATGGATGACTCTNATCCTCATCGCAGTTTTGAGTCAATATGCAAGTATTGGTTTAAAGATTGAGACAGTTGATAATAAAGTTGCTATCAGTATTGCGTTAGCCTTTGTGGGNAGGGTTGTCCTAGAGGAAATCGTGGCTCNGAATTTTACTNGTCGACTTAACCGNCTNAACCCCACTGCTGTTCCGGATCAGGAATCTNAGCTGAAGTGGACTGCGATAGCATTGAGGGCATTAGTTACTGTATTTTTATCTGTTGCGTTTATTGGTAATTGTTGGCAATTATGGGTAGGGGTTTCACTATTTAGCCTTCCGTCAATCATTAATGAGTTTCAGGATCGCTTTCCTTCGAAACCGAAGATAAATCGGTATATCCCTCAACAGACGCCAACCTTGATGATCGTTGAAATTTGCATTGTTGGGATTCTCAGTATTCTACTTGCGACGATCGGAGCTGGGCCTTCAATGATCCGGACGGGCTTCATGCTTTTTGCCATACCCCCAATTGGACTTGCCATTACGAACGCTATTGGCAGGGAAACGGCTAGCGGTCATGGCACATGGTATCTAGACCCGCAATTCACACGCTGGTACCGTGTCGGAGGATTCCTGGTTTTGTTGGTACTTATTTACTTGTCGGAGATCTTTGGTAGTTATCTGCCGTTGTTCGTGTAGCGCGGAAGGAGGGGGATTCGAACCCCGGGGACCCGCGAAGGCCCGCTGGTTTTCAAGACCAGTGCATTCGTCCGCTCTGCCATCCTTCCACGTTTGAGGTTATCGGACCTTAAGGAAAAGATGTTGTTCTTGTGTACAGATTCTCAAACTGTTATCTTGCGTGTACGATAAAAACATGAATGGAGAGGTGGCCGAGTCTGGTTGAAGGCGCTTCCCTGCTAAGGAAGTAACGGGGTAACCCCCTGTTCGAGGGTTCGAATCCCTCTCTCTCCGCAAAATAAACCAAAACGCATTAAGCGAGTGATAGCCGAAGTATTAGGGGTACAATCTAATCCTTACATATAAGGTTTAGCGCTCGTGGCTCAATTGGATAGAGCATCTGACTACGGATCAGAAGGTTGGGGGTTCGACTCCCTCCGGGCGTGCTCTATTTTTATTAAATTAGTAATTCCAGAGGG
>PATO01000005.1 GCA_002712415.1 Actinomycetota bacterium
ACCTACCTGGCATAACGCTGACCCTGTTGCTCCGATGGTAAATGAGCGCTGTGCAAATATAGCTGGTGGAAACAGCGGATGTCTTTGGGTCCTATTGCGTTTTCCTAAGAGTGGTGTTGAAATAATCGCTACGCATAAACAAAGGAGCGTCACTGGTGAACTGAATCCCCATTCTTGGCCTTGAACAAGGAAGAGGGTTAAGCCTCCTACAGCCATGACTGCAAAGATTGCTGAAATCCAATCTATTGGAAGTTGGCTATTACCTTCCTGCTCGTCAGAAAGGACAATGAAACCGGCAATCAGTATGAGCAGGGAGAACCCTCCGGTAAGTATAAATATTGCTTGCCAATTAAATAACTCGATCATGGCTGCAGCGACGGGACTTCCACACAGGCCAGTGAGAGCTCCAATCGTACCCCAGACTCCTAGTGCATATGCTCTTCGGCTAGGCGGGAATTCATTGAGGCTCATGGCAAGTCCGCTGGGGGATAGCATAGCGATCGCTATCCCTTGGAGAGAGCGTGCGAGAATCAAAACCCAAATCACAGGTATGCTCCCAGCCATGATTCCAGCAGCCCCATAGAGAAGGAGGCCTGAGAGAAATATTTTCCGACGTCCGAACCTATCTGCTACACGTCCCGCAACAAGTAGAGATGAGACCATGAATATAAAGAGCGCAGTTACAACCCACGAAAGCGTTATTCTTGACGCAGAGTCACTGAACCGCTCCTCAATGAAAGGAAATCCAACAAACATCGCAGCGCTATCCATCAATAACAAAAACATTGATGCTGAACAGACGAAGAGGATTAACCACGCTCGCGGCGGAATCGGCTCCAGTGGCGCTTCAGAATTATTATTTGATTTTCTGAAGATTTTCACCCCTCAGGAAGAGGGTAGTGAACCCCGGGAACACCTGCTTCTAAAGCTTGATACCAATCAGGCCTCGGCTGTACTGGCTCGTAGCTTGATGGAATCATCGGTTGATCCTTATTCCACTCGTGATGGATGGGCGGAATTTGGAAAGTACCGTTGCTGGCGTTAGTTCCACCGTCGACAAGGAGATCAACTCCTGTGATGTAACTGGCAAGATCAGATGCGAGGAACATAACAGCATTTGTAACTTCACCAGACTCGCCGACTCTGCGCATTGGGGTTCTTGTCGCAATCCATTTATCCATACCCAAGGCTTCTAGAGCTGGTCGAGTCATTTCAGTTACAATAAAACCAGGTGAAACAGCGTTGACTCGAACACCTCTGTCAGCCCACTCGGTTCCAAGTTGCATAGTCATATTTCTTAGCCCACCCTTAGCAGCACTGTAAGCAATGACACCATTTTCGCTTCCCCCGTTTCCGAGGATTGATCCAATATTGACAATTGAGCCTGATCCGTTCTCAAGCATATGCCTTCCGATTTCCCGTGCATAGAAAAACGCACCCACTAAGTCAACGGAAATAATTCTGTTAAACGTTTCACTATCAAAATGTTCAGGTGCTAGGCCTCGCATATCAGCAATGCCAGCATTGTTTATGAGGACATCAATTTTGCCATGGTCGGCAATACCTTGATCTACAACTCGTTTTACATCGTCTTCAACAGATACATCACCCTTGGCGACGGTAACCTTGCTGCCTTTCTCACGACAAGCCTCCCCAACACCTTCTAAAAGCTCTTCAGTCCGTGCAGTCAGCACCAAATCAGCACCAGCATCAGCGAATGCGTACGAAAATTGTTCTCCGAGCCCATAACTGGCTCCTGTGATCAAAACTGATTTCCCTTTAAAATCAAACATGTTCCCTCCTATTTGCCTCTATGAATATAGCCCTATCTTCCGCATTCCTGTAAATCAACCTCTCCCAACGAGGTCAAGCTGACCTAAAATTTCTTGCTCTTTTGCAATACGATCAACGAGTAATTGCCGCAATACTGCAATTTGCTGCGTGTCGTCCTCAGAGAAAGCCTTATCAATCGCTTCACCAAGTGCCCCAGATGCTTCTGAATAAGCAGAGGCGACATCTGTCAGTAGATAGCTACCAATATCTGAAGTCTCTCTACCAATAGCATCATTTATCTGCTTAATCTCTGCGATCATCCAATCAATCTCAGAAGCCGTTCTCCTGCTTAGTCTTCTGAGGAGTTGATCAATTTGCCCCAGAAGAACCTTTGCAGGCTCATCAGTAACTGATGGAAGAACAACAGAGTTCAAATCATCGGCAATCGCGAGCAAAATCTTGTCGGTTGTAGGTTGAGTTAACATTAGTTCACCTCTCCATCTAAGGCTGCTTCAAGCGCATCGGTAGCTGCCATCCATGCAGCTTGGCCAAACAGCAGATTATCTAAATTGAAAGCTATATTTGTTGATGAGGTTTCACCCCTGGCCATAGCTGAGCCAACGTTTGCGACTTGGCTCACTACTCCGATGACCCCAAGAACAAGAAAGTAGGTCATCACAAGAGGATTTACCTGTTCCTCGGAAAATCCAGTAATCTCCCTATATCGACTGAGAAAATCATCAGGATTCTCATCNATAAGATCGGGNGGCGCTGCTTGAGCATATGCCTTGAAATACCCTAAATCCTCTCGGGGATCGCCAATGGTAGCTAATTCGAAATCAATGACAACTAAATTACCCTCACCGTCAACCANCATATTTGCGGTTGAAAAGTCATGATGCACTAATGAAACTGGGACAGGTGGGGGGCGGTTTTTATCAAGCCATGCAGCAACATATCGAAAAATAGGAAGATGCTCAACATGGTCTATAGCGGTCTTTTTCCACATCTGAATTTGATCGGTTAAGGGATCACCTGAAGTTGGTCGCGCAAGCGAACTAGGTAGCTGATCGACAGGAATGGTGTGCATCGCACCTGCGAGTTCAGCGAGTTTCGATGGTAGATCTGATACGCCGTTCTTCTCAATCCAAGGCAACGTCGATTCGGCTTCCGTAAATTCGAGAATTAGAGCGGGTGTTCCTATATGGATGCCCTCCGCATCAAGAAAGCGTGCGGGTGGAGTGTTCAAATGTGGAGCCACTGATTTAAGTACGGCGTACTCTTGTGATCGGTCAGTTTCAATTATTGCTTGACCTTCAGGAGGGTCACCTCTAAGAACGAATGTTCCCTCTTCTTGTTCGCCATCAATAGTAAATTTGGCATCAAAACTGGCCATAAGCCTGGAGTAACCACCGGTCATCGGAGCGTACCCAGAGATATCAATATCTGTTGCTCCTTCTGAATCAAGGAGGGCTGTAATTTTTTCGGGCATAACGCTTGGATCTTGCATACCTCTGACGCTAGTAGAATCTTGCACGTACCGTCCACCGAGCGCTATGTTTCTCTGATGACAAGAGTTTTGCTGATTACAAAAGGCCACCCATTTGCCAAAGATGACTTTTTTGAGATCTTTGATGAGCTTGTGAAAGATGCAAATAGTTGTGTGAGTGACTACACCCACGTTGAGCAACCAGCAGCTCAACATTTCTTCCACCCAGAAAATTCGCAGCATTGGGATGTTTTTGTTATGTACGACATGCCAGGAATTACATTCAATCGATCAGAAACAGAGAGAGAAAATAATCCAGTAAATTTTGAAGCTCCCAGCGATGCCTTCAAGCAAGGCGTTCACTCAATGCTTCAGAATGGGAAGGGTCTTATCTTTTTGCATCATGCCCTTGCAGGCTGGCCATTATGGGAGGAGTGGGCAAATATTATCGGAGGTCGATTCCATTATCAGCCGGCAACGTTAGGCGGAATCAATTATCCAGACTCTGGCTACAGGCATGATGTTAAACACATCGTTGAAGTGGTAGACCCCACACACCCCATAGCGAATGGAATTCCTGCGAGCTTTGAATTCACTGACGAACTGTACCTTGCCCCGATCTTTGAAGAAAATGTGCACCCGATACTCAGATCACGTCATGAGTTTTCTAGCCAGAATTTCTACTCAGCAGATCTTGCGATACGTGGTCGAGGCTTCAGTAATAAAGACTGGGAACATCCTCCCACTAGTAATGCAGTGGGGTGGGTAAAACACGCAGGCAACTCACCTGTTGCGTACCTTCAGTTTGGTGATGGACCCGGACAATACGCAGAGCCAATCTTTCGTCAAATTATTGGAAATGCCATAACATGGGCATCAAGCAAGGAAGCGCATGACTGGGCTCAGCACAGGTTTCAAGAGTCAGGGACCTTCGCTTAANTTTTCAGTAGTATTTTGACTCTTACCACTCATCCCAGTGCGATACTGAACTGCCCGGCAGGCGTTTAGCCAACTTAAAATCTGTGCCCTTCGTGTAAGCGATGGGGAAAAGACCTCCCTGAGTCACAGTGTCATACGGAATGCCTAACAACTCAGCAACCTCACGCTCATTGGGCAAATGTAGTGTTGTCCAAGCTGAGCCGAGACCTCTTTCTCGCAACGCAAGCATAAAGCTCCAAACTGCAGGCAACAGAGAACCCCATGCGCTTGCTTGACCAAATGTAGGAACTCCCGTATCAAGTCTTCCAGCACCCTGAATACACGGAATCATCATCACAGGCACTTCATGAAAAATTTCGCGAAGATATCGAGATGAATCCATAATTTTTGGTCGCTGACTTGTTCTTGGGTCATCGTCGCCGTAGCTCGGTTGATCTGGCCTGTTGGTGTACGCATCGTAATTAGCGCCATAAAAGTCAGCAATCACCTTTTTCTTCTTAGGGTCAGTTATGAAAACCCACTGCCACCCTTGAGTATTGGACCCAGTTGGAGCCTGCAGCGCGATATCTAAGCATTCCTCAACGACTTCTCGTTCAACAGGCTTTTCCAAATCGAGTCTTTTGCGCACAGATCGTGTTGTTGTAAGTACGCCATCAGCATCTAGTCCTAATCTCATCATTACTCCGTTCTAAAATCTTTCAGTTCGTGTACCAAAGATAAGATACCTTCAGAAAGTCGATTACTTGCGTATTGTAGATTTGTAACGAACTCGTCTTCAGTAGTGATTTCACCATCCACAAGATCCGTCGTCACCTTCAGCGCAGTAAAAGGCACTTCTTTCAGAGCGCTCACCCATGCCACCGCCGCTGCTTCCATATCCTTGGCAACTGTGGTAACTGAATTCATGAAATCTAAATCGGAAGGCTGTGAGTCAAGAGAATCACCTGTGCTTACCGTCCCCATTCTGAATCCGAGTCTTTCAGCGATTTCGTCCAAATCTGCCACGTGGAAATCACCAACCCCGTAGTTCATAAAACCCTTTAGAGGAATTCTTCTGTCATGAAACACGCACCTATTAGCCAAAATAATTTCACCAATAAACCCATCTCGAGCAGTAAAGCCTCCGCATGTCCCAGCAGAAATAACTATCTTCGGATTTGTTTTCTCAATAGCCAAAAGAGTTGTCAGACTTGCTGGAAGAGTTCCAATAGCATCAACACCAAAACGTGCATCGGATCCATTGATAACTACATGTACAGACTCGTTGGACCAAAGTCGTGCTGAGATGCCTTCGGCAAGTGGGTTACCCTCACCGGTAAGGTTTAGTTTTTTTCTAACAGGGGCTGCCTCAGCCTCCATTGCTATTACAACGAGAGGCAAGCTTTGGTCCATGGTTATTGGTTGCCGTGGTCAGCTACCCATTGTGCAGTCGCTTCGCCCATTTTTCTGCCATCGTAACCGATTCGTTGCGTGGGTGTAATCTTGAAAATTACGCGTCGAGGTGAGTCTAGAAATCCAGTAAAGTTTTTCTGCCATTGTTCATCAGCGGGATTTAATGCTTCTGCGAGAGCAGGGTAAAACCAAGCCTTGGTCTCGTCATCATCAAGTATCTCGCATGTTCCCTTATACGTTACGGTCTGATTACTTCCTGCTCTTGTTCCTTTGCTGGTAATGCAAACGGCACATCGATTGTCGCGACGCATCGCAGGGACACGTGCTCGCTGGCTTGAGAGAGTTACCCAGAAGCACCCCTTCGCCCATACATAAGACATTATGACACCTACAGGCCATCCCTCTTTATTCGCCCAAATGAATGTGCATTCATTTTGAAGCTTCAGAAGTCTTTCCTCATCTTCACTTTCAAGCGTGTATACCGTGACATCTTCATAATCAAATGCTTCATCTGCCATAACATTCTCCTTCGTCCGTTAGCACAAACACTATCTTTCCATTATTTTAAAGAACTACCAAGATAAAAAAGGTTGATATGGATCTATACGAAGCAATGTACACCACTCGAGCGATGCGACGCGTCAAACCCGACCCCATCTCCGATGAAACATTAGGGAGACTTTTTGACGCAGCTTTGAGAGGCCCCTCAGGTGGAAANCGACACACCTTCAGATTTTTAACAGTGACTGATAAAGAAATGATGAAGAAAATCAAAGATATCTATCACGATGCGTATTGGGAACTTCAAGAAACAAGCTATGCAGAAGTACAAACAAAACTCAAAGACGGAGATCCAAATGATCCAGGCGTTAAGCAAACACGACGCATTTCAAATAGTGCAGAACACTTTGTCNAATATCTNGACCAACATCCGATGCTCATTTTTGTCTTTGGAAAACAAGGAGGAGAATCCACAACATTTCCGGTCTTGTGGAACCTTTGCTTAGCAGCCCGAGCGGAAGGCCTCGGAACATTCATTACAACGTTGCTTAAGTTACGCAAACAGGAAGTAGAACAGTTACTTGGTATGCCAGAGGGCTTTTGGCATATGCACGCAATGATCCCTATCGGATACCCAACGGGACGATGGGGCACCGCTAGCCGCAAACCTGCGAACGACTTTGTTTATTCAGAACTTTGGGATAATCCAGTCACATGGACCGGTATCTCAAACTGGGCAGAGCCCGAGNACTACGGACGCGACCACCAGTAAAGGAAAAGATGGATTTCGCAATACCTGAGAAGACACAAAAACTTTTAGCTGAGCTCGATGCATTCATTGAAGATGTAATTAAGCCTATCGAACAAGAAGATGACAACATAAGATTTTTTGATCACAGGAGAGAGGATAGTCGAACCGATTGGGACCGTAANGGGCTACCGAACGCGGACTGGGANAATCTTCTCAAACGNATGAGACAAGAAGCAGATAAAGCCGGTTTCTGGAGATACCAACTACCGTCACGTTTCGGTGGTCAAGATGGAAACAACCTTGACATGGCAATTGTTCGGGAGCATTTGGCCAGAAAAGGACTAGGACTGCACAACGATTTACAAAACGAAAGTTCAATAGTCGGTAATCTTGTGACCGTTCTCATGATGGAGCGATTCGGNAGTCAAAAACAACAAGAATACTGGATTCCTCGAATGCTTGACGGTGAAGCGAGAATAGGATTCGGGTTGACAGAACCCCTACATGGTTCTGATGCGACATGGATGGAAACCACAGCNGAACGCGACGGTGATGAATGGGTTATCACAGGAGAAAAGTATTGGAATACCGGTCTTCACCACGCAACGCACGACTATATCTTTGCCCGCACATCAGGGGAACCAGGGCAAGGAAATGGAATTACGTGCTTCATCGTNCCGACAGACTCTCCTGGCTTTCAAGTAGAAGAGTTTATGTGGACATTTAATATGCCCACTGACCATGCNCATGTAACTCTCACGCAAGTGCGGGTCAGTGATGAAGATATTTTGGGTGANGAAGGTAAGGGTTTACAAACAGCTCAACTTTTCGTCCACGAAAATCGAATCCGCCAAGCAGCATCCTCTCTAGGGGCAGGGCTACATTGCATTGACACTGCAGTTGACTGGGCTAGAAATAGAGTCGTTTTCGGNAAACCACTCGCGCAAAACCAAGCAATTCAGTTTCCGCTAGCAGAACTCTATACCGAAGCGGAAATGATCAGGGCATTGATATGGAAAACAGCATGGCAACTCGATGAAGGCGTTGACCATATGGAAATCACCGACAAAGTGGCGATGTGCAATTACAGAGGTAACAGATTCTGTTGCGACGCTGCTGATCGAGCAATGCAGACATGTGGTGGGCAGGGGTATGGACGCAAACTTCCATTTGAGCACATATACCGACATCATCGTCGCTACCGAATTACGGAAGGGTCAGAAGAAATACAGATCCGCAAAGTTGCNGGAAAACTTTTCGGGTTCGCATCAAGAGCTAAAGGCTGAAGATACATTACATTAAAGACTCGGTTACACAGCCATTAACTCCGAGCGGGAAGATGAAAATGAGATCTAAGTTATTTGCCCTTTTAGTATTCGCAATATTTGCATCTGGGTGTAGTAGTTCTGCTTCAGTTCCAGAAGAAACAACTCAGAACGAAACGCAAGAGGTCGCTGAAGTCACCGAAGAAGATGTTCAAGATGTCTCAGAAGCCAATACTCTAGAAGGCGAGGANGACCTTNCTTGGGCTGAAGAAGATCAAGCTCAGAACAGAGAAACTTTTGAAGAACCACAANCTCAGTTGGCNACATCTCAATTAGAAGAAGCGATAATTGCAAGTTTGAATGCATGGATTGAAGNAAATGGAGCACCAGGAACTGCAGTATCTGTGCTGCTACCNGATGGGTCNCAAGTAAATGCTGCTGCAGGTAGCCGTGATAGGAATGGTACACCAGCATCTGTCAACGACTATTGGAGAATAGCAAGTATCTCAAAACCGATAACGTCCGCAATTGTTCTCAAACTGGTTGAACAGGGAGCTATAGAGATTGACGAACCCGTAATGACATATCTAGGGCCAGAATGGGCNCAGGGATATGTCCTCGATGGAATTGATTACGCACCTCTCATCACAATTCGTCAGATCCTCAATCACACTGACGGCTTCAATGAATACGCATGGGACATTGGATTCTATCTATCAGCTAGTTCCAGACTTGACGTTCCCTANNTNCCCCAAGAAATCGTTGACTGGGGATTTGGGCGAGGACCACTCTTCATTCCAGGAACCGAGTATTCATACAACACAGTTGGTCATGTTATAGCNGGACTAGTTATTGAAGCAGTCACAGGAAAACAAGCACATGAATTACTTCGAGAACTCATCACTATTCCTGCTAACGCTCCTGATATGTACTTACCACCCGGAGAATTCCCACCAGAAATGGTTCCGTCAATGTTCGTGCAAGGAGAACTCGCCGAAACGATATCTCTTCTACCTGGGCTAGCTCCATATCTAGATGATGCAAGAATTACAAATGAGATCCTAGACCTCAGTGTCGGACCACAAGAAGTTCTCTCTTCAGTCGGCTGGACAGGAGGGGGTATCGAATCCCAGATGGATGATCTAGCAAGGGTTTTCAAAGCAATGTTTGATGGGACAATTCTGAATGAAGCTACGGTTGATCTCTTTTCCGAAACAACAATTGGCACCTCCTACGCTCTAGGGATCCAACTAAGCAACAGAGTCGGTTATGAAACATTTGAACACGGCGGAGGCGTACCAGGTTTTCGCTCTCATGCCCGTTACTTCCCTGACCTAGACATTGCAATAGCGTTATCCACAAACATGATTCCAGTTGACCCAGACGTCGGTAATATTGCTAATGAAATATCCAACATAGTTATCAACCATTTGAAANAAAATGGATGGGANGTACCTGAGCCATCNAGTCCAGAAACAGNTTCANCTCCAGTTGATCCGACNGCNGGGGAGTTAAGATNNNAGGTAACAATGCAGTTAATCACAGACACGCAGCAAGGACCTGTTAAAGGCAGAGAACGAGAAGGAGTAATCCTGTTCGCTGGGATTCCTTACGCCTCNCCACCGATTGGAAATCTCCGATTCGCACCACCAACTCCCCCTCACCAACGAACCAAACTTCTAGAAGNAACACAATTTGGTCCAGCATCTCCTCAACTACCAGGTGATGGATTAACAGACTCTCATAAAGTNCATTGGGATGAAGACTGCCTAACCCTCAATATTTGCACNCCAAGCGCAGACCAAATGAAAAGACCAGTCATGGTCTGGATCCATGGAGGCGCATACCGTCACGGAACCGGATCAATNCCGTGGTACGACGGTACACGATTTGCAAAAGAAAGCGACATCGTTACTGTCACAATAAATTACAGACTGGGTGCGCTTGGATTCGCGCGTATATCTNCAGCTCCAACATCAGGAATCAACGGCATTCTTGACCAAATCGCAGCACTAGGATGGGTTCGGANTAACATTGAGAGCTTTGGTGGCGACCCAAATAACATCACTATTGCNGGAGAGTCTGCAGGTGCCTTTAGCGTTGCCACGATCATGGCTATGAATGAAAGTACAGGGCTGTTTCAAAAAGCGATTACACAAAGCGGGGCAGGTCATCACGTCCTCTCACAGCAAGAAGCAGAATCAGCCGGAGAAATGTTCATGACAGCGTTATCCGCAACTTCCTTACAAGATGCTCAACGCAAAGACATTCATGCAGTACTAGCCGCACAAAAATACGTAGAGGAAAACGCCCATGAAGTTATGGATAAAGGGCAACTCCCTTTCTACCCATCAATAACAAATGGATACTTAGAAGACCACCCAATTGCACTCTTCAGCAAAGGTATTTCCTCCAACATTCCTGTTCTCTCTGGAACAAACACCGATGAGACAACACTCTGGGGAACTAATCAAATTCCAGAGTCAAAACTTAGGAAGTGGCTCAGAAATTATATTGCAGACCCCGAGCCTTTTATTAACGCAGTGAAAGAAGACAGAGGAGATATTTCAGCCGGTGAAATAGCCTTAGCGATCTCTACAGACCACACCTTCAGGATTCCAGCCATTCGTATGGCTGAAGCGCGAGCAAGCCATGGTGGAGAGACATGGATGTACGAGTTTGATTGGAAAAGCAAAGCGTTTAACGGAGCTCTTGGAGCCTGCCATGCATTAGAGATCCCCTTCACGTTTGGGACACTCGGAGTAAACGGAACAGACGTTTTTCTAGGTACCTCAGAACTCCCGCATGCACTTGAAGATCTTATGCATAAGTCATGGGCAGCTTTCATCGCAACGGGAAATCCAACAACCCANCGGTTACCAGAATGGCCAACGTACTCACCGAACTCAAGAACTGTAATGCGCTTCGCAGATCACACCGAACTCACACATGACCCATGGCCATCAGCACGAAAATCGTGGGAAGGAATTCGATAAAACCAAATGGTGCAACTCACGCCCCCAAGTGCATCTCGATCAGCCGTAGAGAAATTTATTGAACGGCACTTCAGCCATCTCACCGACCCCCCATTTGTCGGATCACCTACCATTCGCGGAGGTCAAATAGCTGCAAATTCTCGTCTAGCAGCCCTCAATCTTTCAGGGTACGCATCGAAACGAAATGAAGTATTGCCTATCTCATCAAGGGGAGCAAGCCAACTCTCACCGTATATCCGCCATGGCCTCTTGCAACTTTCCGAAGTCTGGAATCATGTCGAGACTGCTCCCTCAAAAGATAAGAAAAAATTTCGTGATGAATTGTTATGGCAAGAATATGCACGCCACTGGTATGCGGCTCTAGGAGAGAAAACAAGAGCCCCATTAAAGAAGAAGCCATTGGAAGTGCAGACTGGCAATGGATGGGATCGTACACTTCCATGCATCAATTTGGCTGTTGAGGAGTTAGAGACGCATGGCTGGTTAGTGAATCAAACACGTATGTGGCTTTCAAGTGACTGGACCGTTCGGCATGGTCAAGATTGGCGGAAAGGAGAAGACCGNTTTTTTCAGCACCTTATTGATGGTTCAAGAGCAGCTAATCGCCTTGGATGGCAATGGACAACAGGAATTGGCTCCTCAAAGCCGTATGGGTTCAGCAGATGGCAAGTAGAAAAGCGCGCACCCGGTTTATGCAACCGATGCCAACATAAAACGCAGTGCCCCATTCAAGAATGGCCCGACGAGCCCTTATTAGAGGCAGTGCCCGCTCCCACGAAAATAGACAATTACGGTCCAACCACGACCATCAAGACAGACGCACCCACCGATGTGTGGCTTACGGCAGAATCTCTTGGCGAAAACGATCCAGCACTACTTCATAATCCGAGCATCCCAGCAGTATTTGTCTTTGACGAGCCTTTACTTATGCGATTGAGAATCAGCCCAAAACGAATAGTCTTCCTTGTTGAAACGCTCGCAGAAATAGCTGAAACACGTCCATTGAATATTTTTTTAGGAGACCCTCAAGTCGAACTTGATGGAAAGCAACTCGCTGTAACGCATGCACCGGTACCCGGGTTCCAAAAGTACGCTCAAAGTCTAAACATTGTCGAAACGTGGCCGTGGCCTTGGTTATCTCAACCCAATAATGCCCCAGTCCANTCATTCTCATCTTGGGTTAAGAAAGCGAATAAACCATGAAGACAAATCTTCCCCAAAAGAGTTGTTCGTCATGTGGCCGNAAATTTACTTGGAGAAAATCTTTCGCTAAAAACTGGGAAGATGTCAAATACTGTTCAAAGGCTTGTCGGAAAAGAAAATTGTCAAAGATTGACCAACAAATCGAAAGTACAATTCTTAAATTACTTGTATCCNAATCACATCNAACNCCGGTGACTACAGGCCAAATANCTGATCTTTTAGATTTTGGAAATGATAAATACCTTCTCGAAAGCATAAAACGCGCAGCGAGAAGACTTGAAGCGAAAAGTTTCGTTATCATCACACAAGACGGCAAGAGGGTTGACTCCTCAACAGCAAAAGGGCATTTGCAGATACGGAAGCGCGATGGAAACTGAAGAGTGGATTGATCAACAAGAAAAATCAGATGATTCTCCGAGCGANATCGATCAAAANGTACATCACCACGCTCGACTCGACAAAGAAAATGGTGTGATCTCTCAAGGAATGGTCACGACCCTGTGCGGTATGCAAATAAAGCCAAGACCGCAAGCCAGGAATTATCCATGTTGCCCTNTATGCGCATTGTTAATGGATAAACCCTGCNAATAAAGTNATTACTTACGGAGGACAGGTCGAGTCAAACAGGTCGGGCCACCCTCGCATGGAATGCATAACTCATCACCAGAGAAAGTTGAGACAACACATCCAGCGTTTTCCATGAGGGCACGCGTCTCATCAAATCCCTCAATTGCTATAACATTACGCTCTGAGACTGCAAGGACATTAAGCGAAAGCCCATAACTCAACTCGAACTCATTGACTGGGGCAGATAATAAATCGTATCCGAAGTCTTTTAGAACGCCCTGCAGATTATTTGGCATCAAAGGTTCATAGATCAGGGCTAAATCATGATCAAGAGGGCTGACGACAGACATCAAATGTAGACAAGCATCAGCGTCATCTTGAGGAGGCAGGTCAAACGGAACAACATTTATGTCCAGATCAGAAAGAATATCTTTCATTTGATGAATGCCATTTTCGTTAGATCTAAATCCACGACCTACGGCGAGAGTTGAAGAATTAAGCCAGAAGCAATCGCCTCCTTCTAGAGTCCCTTCTCCTGTAATTTCTCCGACAATAGGAATACCCAACGCTTCGTAGAACCTGCGGTGCACTTCCACTTCTTTTCGCCGCTTTACTTTACCTGGACGCAAAATGATAGCCCCGTGTGGAGTCATGAAAGACGGGTCATAAGCAAAAATAGAATCAGCTAGATCATCAGGTTCATCATCAAACCAAAGAATCTCAACTCCGGAGCGATCTAACAATGCAATAAAAGAAGAAAACTCGCTGAGTAACCTCTCTGGATTCAACCTTTTTCTATAGTGCCACTCCGCAGCATCCGCTCGCAGAATTGCTGATGGCTTCCTCACAGCTACTCGCTCCAAACGGCTTGACATTGACGCAACACCAAATCGATCTGAACCTTCTTTACTCATTGCCTTGAACCCTATTCAAATTGGTAGCATCTGTATGCAATAAAGCTATAGCCTCNGACGGTTTCATTGCCGTGCAAAACTCTCCATGTAGGTTAGCAACAGTCATAGCGTGGACAACCTCGGGGTCATAGTCAACTCCATCTATTCCTATTCTGTTTGTAGTTGCACATCCATCAGGGATCAAATACGTGTCGTACCCCATATTTCCAGCCATTCTCACAGTTGTTTCGACACACATATTCGTAAAGAAACCCACAATAACCAGACGAGAAATACCTTTGGACCGAAGGTCAATGTCCAACGATGTCCCAACAAAACCACTATTCACAGATTTAGTGACGCAAATATCGTCATCTTCAATAACGAATCCAGGTTTTAACGAACCGCTGGGTAAATCTAATTTCAAAGGAGAATTTTCCTCAACACTGTCGTGCAACGTGAAAGCAACGGGTAACTCCATCTCTCTCCAAGCAGTTAGGAGAGACAACATGCACTGCTCAGCATCTGGATTATTTCGCCTTCCAGTCAATCCACCCCAATGAACTACATCATCAACGCCAACCTGTACGTCAATAAGCACCAAACAGGTTTCCGGACCAAATTGGTGAATCATGCTCGTGAAGCCTAACAGCATAAGCGCGATTCAAAGCAAGCAACTGGCGGATTAAACAATTCTGGAAAGATGATCTAATCTCAACAAGGACGAAAGGAAAGCATGGATAATCAACTTCAGGAGATGCAGGACCGTCAAGAAATAATTGACCTAACAATTGCTTATGCATGGCTGCTGGATCATGGGCCAAGAGAGCGCTTAGATACCGTTTTTACCGAAGACGCAGTTTGTGATTATATGACCGTAATCGTAGAGGGGTTACCAGCGATAGTGGAGAAGGTCACCAATGCATTGGGACCACTAGACGCTTCCCAACACATAATTAGCAACCAGCAGGTAACTATTGACGGAGATTCAGCAACGTGCCGCTGTTACCTCCATGCCCAGCACACCCTTCGTGGAACAGAGGGAGGCGATAATTTCATCATCGCCGGAAGGTACGACGATGAATTAGTTAGGACACCAGATGGGTGGCGTATCACATTCAGGAAATTAACAAGAGATTGGACAGAAGGTAATCCAGGCGTTCGAAGGCCGTCATGAGATACGCAATCAGTACTTCTCCACAACGGTGCACATGGGATTGGCTCCTNGAAGTCTGGAGAAAAGCAGACGAGATTGAACTTTTTGAGTCGGGTTGGACATTTGATCACTTTTATCCATTATTCGGGGATTCAACCGAGGATTGCCTTGAAGGATGGATATCGCTGACTGCTCTCCTACAAGAAACAAAAAGAATACGCGGGGGAGTTCTCGTGACAGGCATGCTTTACCGCCACCCAGCAGTACTTGCAAATATGGCCTCAACGTTAGATATCACTTCAAATGGAAGACTNGAACTAGGGATTGGCGCAGGATGGAACGAAGAAGAATGTGAGGCNTACGGAATTGAACTAGGTTCCATGGAAGAACGATTTGACCGTTTCGAAGAGGGCATGGANGTAGTCACCCNGCTCCTGAAGCAAGATAGGTCAACNTTCANAGGTAACTGGTACTCGCTNCAGGANGCCATGAATAACCCCAAAGGACCGCAAAATCCNCTACCGATCTGTATAGGTGGNGGAGGTTTACGNAGAACAATACCTGCTGTTGCCAAGTACGCACACCATTGGAATTATGGAACCCAAACTATGTCACTTGAAGACTTTAAAATGCGCCATAACGTNTTTCTNAAAGCTTGTGAAAAAGAGGAAAGAGACCCAGATGATATCCTCATATCAACAATGTTGCGTTATGACGGCGACGCACAAGCAACCATTCAGCAGGCTCGAGAATATGAAGAAGCAGGAGTAAAGCTCGGTATCGTTTCTATACCAAAGGATAAATCTCCAGAAATCGTTGAGGAAATAGCAGAAATACTCGCATAAATTTCTAAAAAAGAATTCCTGTCCCGATGGAGCAAAACACCGATTTCTGGTCAATAATTAATACATGATTGATATTGAAACGTTTACAACAGAAGCACGCCAATGGTTGGATGAGAATGCAAAACTCCGGACCGCTAATAACGATGGGAAAAGGGAATTTATTTGGGGGCAAGGTGAATTTAGCGTAGCAGTCTTTCACAACCTGTCATTCGAAGAGGAAAANGCGATAATCACGGATGCTATGAAATGGACCCAAAGAAAAGCAGAAGTTGGTTACCACAANATAACATGGGAGCCTGAATTCGGAGGAATGGGACTCACCAAAGAGCACGAAAAAGCATTTTTAAAACTTGAAAGTGCATACGACACGCCTGGAGGGCACGAAACCCATAGTGTGACCACACACCTGATGGCTCCATCAATCCGTCTNCTTGGAACTGAGCAACAAAAGAAAGATTGGGTAAACAGCTGGGCTAGTGCGCAAGAAATGTGCTGTCAATTGTTNTCAGAACCCGCAGCAGGTTCAGACCTCGCAAGCGTTGCAACAAGAGCCGACAAAGATGGCGATGANTGGATCCTCAATGGCCAAAAAGTTTGGAGTTCTGGAGCCCAATTCTCCGAATGGGGAATGGCAGTGTGCCGAACAGACAGNGACCTCCCCAAACACAAAGGAATTACGGTATTCATTATTCCAATGGACGCTCCCGGAGTTGAAATTCGACAAATCAGACAAATGAGTGGAGGAACATCATTCAACGAAGTTTTCCTTACCGATGTCCGCATCCCAGACGCATACCGAGTAGGCGACATTGGAGAAGGTTGGAAAGTCGCACTCACCGTCTTGGGATTTGAAAGAGGAAGCAGTAATGGAAGTTCACGTGTCGGTGGTAACTGGGCCCAAGCAAAAGGTCTTGCAGAGCACCTAAACCTCACCGAAGATCCTGTAATCAGAGATCAACTCGCACGCCTCTACTCGCAATACCGCATTATGGTACTTAACAATCAGCGAGTAGTAGCGCAAACGAAAGCAGGTCAGGCTCCCGGTCCAGAAGGATCCATCTCAAAAATGATTTGGGTTAAATCAATGAACCTCATGAGCGACGTAATCACGAAAATGTTAGGACCGCGAATCACTGCCGATACCGGAGAGTGGGGAACATATGAGTGGAACGAGCACTTATTAGGAGCGCCAGGNTATCGCATAGCTGGAGGTTCGGACGAGATTCAACGAAACATCGTTGGCGAAAGAGTCTTAGGTCTNCCAGGTGAGCCACGCGTGGACAAAAACATCCCTTACAAGGACGTACTGAAATAGGCACTTGCTACCAGAGNGACTGATGGTTAGGGTTCAACTATGGAAGAGACGATAGTTGTATCAAAAGAAATATCAGCAGGCCCANAAGAAGTGTGGGATCTNGTTACTGACCTTGCAAACATGGGTCGGTGGTCACCTGAAAACGATGGGGGGAAATGGCTCTCCAAAGATGGCGGACCAAAACTCGGNGCAAGATTCATGGGTAAAAACAGTTGGCAGGGGAACAAGTGGGTCGCCCCTGTCAAGATTACGGAATTCACCGAACCGAAACGATTCGCTTTCAAAATGAGATTTCCGCTTATAGGAGGTTCAGATTGGAGTTTTGACATAGAACCAACTTCCGAAGGCTGCAAAGTAATACAAACCTGGACAGACCGTCGTACAAAAGCACTTGTCGTTATTGGTGGCAAAGTAAGTGGTGTGCCTGATAGGGCTCCTCATACTCGAATGTCAATGGAAACAACCCTTGATAATCTCGCTCAAGAAGTCGAAAAGTAAAAACGTTAGAGTTTAAGATCTAACTCAAATAAGTCGTTTATGTGCTGAGCCCAATCTTGAGCATTCGGTTGAATCACACTAATCAGTTTTGCGATGCGTTGAGACTCGACATGTCCGCCACCGACCACAGCTACTTGGCTACCGCATCGCGGACTACCATGTGAACCAAACAAACCATCAAGCCAAGGTCCAAATACATGGCCAGTCTTACCCCAAACAAGATCGTGATCATAATCCAGAGAAATTGCTCCCTCGATTTCTTGAATTTGAAGAACTTCTGNCAANGCAGGCCCTTTATGAATCACNGCAGCGGTGCCTTCATATTCAACTACACCTGGTAANCCACGGTTATTAAGTGACTCGGCTAGGTCAAAACCATATTCCACCACATATTCCTGGTCATGATCACTTACGACAATCAACACAGTGTCATCCCAACTAGGTTGAAGTCGGTCAATCAATTCCCCTAAGGCGCTATCGGTTTCCCTGATCCGAAACTTTGTCTCCTCTGCGTCAGGTCCATGGATGTGGGAAACTGTATCCGGTTCGTTGANATGAATAACGGAGAGATCAGCAGAGACTAGGTCGATTTCATCAATTGCGTCCAGAACCGCAGAATTTGATGCATATCGAAACTCATCTAAAGCAACATCTGCCCTCTTACCATCAGGNGGCCAAAAAATGTCAGCGGATTCTGCACCCATAACCCCAATCAGGTGATGATCACCTACCACAACGGCGGTCGATACTTTACCTCGATTTGCGGCTAAGAAAATTGTGTCCCCCTTGGGTCCAATNGAGGAAGCAATTGTGAATTTCTCATCATCCCACACTTTATTGACGAAAATTCCATGGGAGTCTGGAAGNCGGCCGGTAGCAAAAGTGGCGTGATTAGGGTANGTGGCTGTAGATAATACTGCTCGACCGCCNCNGGGATTCCATCCCCCTNCCATAGCTAATTGCCATAGATTTGGAGTNANTTCCTCGNTCACNAGCCGGTTTGGGAGAGCATCAATGATAACGAAAACAACTTTCATTCATTCTCACTTTGAGGTCGCGAAGATACAAAATAAGCTTTCAGATTTGTTCGTGCTTGATCAACGTATGTGTTGAACACTGTTTCCAAAGTGCGAGTCCATAGCTTCCCTGAATAGGAGACAACGAAAGTTATCTCAGTACTTATCAAATCTAATTCTTGGAAATTTATATCTATAGACCAGTCTGAGGCGTCTCTACCGGATATTTCTTTCCTCTCAAACCTGATCAATTTGTGGGGCTCGGATGAAACTTTAGCCATCCGCAGTCTTTTCATTCGGGAGAAAGGCCCCAATTGGGCTTTGAGAACGAGCATCCAAACACGCCCATCCTTACTTTCAACTGGTTCAACCGATTCAATGAAATTCAGCCATTGTGTATAGGTTGACAAGTCCGAAAGAACAGAAAAGGAGTGCTCTATATCTGTTTGGACAGTAACGGTCTCGGTTCTCTGCATCTTCGCTCCTTCACATGATATATGTCACAAGCTGCTAACAGGATGCTACATCAGTTACATATCCTCTAGCCTAAACAGTGTGCATACAAAAGCATTTCATTTAAGTGACACGACTGATATTAACCTGCTCAAAATTCAAGACTTTTATTGGTCATCTTCAAGCGTGACTCTTGCAGGTATAGGTGTAGCGAAACGTTTAACAATTCCTCGCAATCAAGACACGAAAGTAGAAAGCCATTTATCTGCTGAGATCACACTTGATCAGAATAATTCCGAAACCTCTTTATCTGAGGGAGACCTCTGTGCCTTTGCTGCTTTCCCATTTGACCCAAGTAAACCTGCCGAGATGATTATTCCNTCGCTGTTGATAAAGAAAAGCTCCANAGGTGACATAAAACTTATTTACACTGGCAATGAAGNNAAAACGAAAGACGAACTCCTTCACGAAATAAGCCAAATCAGTNCGCCAGAATCNCACGTAACTCAATCCANTATCANTATTGANTCTCCAATACCNCCNGAAGTATGGNGAGATGAAAAGATAACCGAAATTAAAGAACACATAAANAATGGTTCTGTCAAAAAAGTTGTTNTAGCTAGGGAACTTGTACTTTCNGCAGANAAGGATTTNCAAATCANCAGCGTTCTAGAGAGNCTGAGCATACAGAATAAATCATCAATGATTTTCAATATTGATGGATTCCTCGGAGCATCTCCCGAATTGCTTATNAAAAGAAGTGGNAANTCTGTTATGTCTCACCCGCTTGCNGGTACNGCACCTAAATTNNATGANGCAGATTNGGATCAAATGTCTCGGCAAAANTTATTAGACTCTACCAAAGATGCATATGAGCACAAAGTNACCATTGANTGGTTGCTTAACGAGCTNTTACCGTTCTGTTCATACGTAGATGCTGACCCAGANCCTAAAATTGTNAGCCTNGAACACGTCCACCATCTAGGAACAGAGGTGGCGGGCCAATTATCAAGCCCACCGTGTTCAATCCTTGAACTTGTAAACGCTCTTCATCCAACCCCCGCAGTAGGTGGAGATCCCCAAACTGAGGCATTAACNATTATTAAANGAGTTGAAGGCATTGACCGCAGACGCTATGCCGGNCCTGTGGGGTGGGTAGCAGCAGATGGAGATGGCGAATTTGCAGTCGGAATNCGGTCAGCTGAAGTGNAGGCAAACACGGCTNGCCTTTTTGCAGGAGTGGGACTNGTTGAAGATAGTGATCCTCAATCCGAACTAGAAGAAACAGAAGCNAANTTCAAAACAATGCTCAATACTTTTCTTTCAACGACGTAAATGTGGTGTCTTTAGTTTCCAATTAAGAAGTTTTTGTTCTACCTTTAACCAATAGCCNTAACTCATNCGACCAGTGCGTCGTGAGAAAGGAAGCCATGGATTTGGGGTTAACAGGAAAAAAAGTTGTTATAACTGGNGGTTCGCGAGGAATAGGTCGNGCNATTGCAACAAANATGCTNGAAGAAGGAGCATCCGTNGCAATATGTGCAAGAGGTCAAGAAGGNGTCGATGAGGCACTNGCAGCTCTTGAAGGTAAAGGAACAATTATCGGTGCAGCCGTTGATGCAAGCAATGGTGAAGAGTTNGAGAACTGGCTTAAAAGCTCAGCTGAAGAACTAGGAGGAATAGATATCCTCATNAACAATGCATCNGGNGGTGGCGGAGGCCAAACTGACGAAAAGTTTGATGCAAATTANAATGTTGACCTNATGGGACTCGTCCGNGGTGTCAGNGCTACTGANGATCTTCTTGCNGCCTCAGGTGAGGGAGCCGTTCTTACNATTAGCTCAACTGCGGCTNTAGAACATTTCGGNCCAGGACCTACAAGCTANAGCGCACTTAAAGCAGCCGCTACNGTATATGCAGCAGGNCTNGCCCAAACGCTTGCGGCAAAGGGCATCAGAGTNAACACCATAGCGCCAGGACCNATTTTCTTTGAAGATGGACCATGGGATAAAATTAAGCAAGGAATGCCTGANTTTTATGAAAACACAGTCAAAGATCAACCAAGCGGNCGAATGGGNNCAGCAGAAGAGGTAGCAAACGTAGCNGCTTTCCTNTGNAGNCCNGCTGCTTCATGGGTAACNGGGGCAAACATCGTNGTNGATGGTGGTTACACGAAGAGAATNGAATTCTAGGAGATCATATGTCAGGGGAACAACCTAAAAGAGTNGATGCGTATCTTGTAGCNGGGGGGCGATTCCACGATATNGATTTCGCAAGACTTGAATTNCTAAAGCTNTTGAGCGANCACCCACATGTGCGTGTCACAGTAGGCTCAGANTATGAAGATATAACTGCTATNACGGCGTGCTCTTTATTGATTTCTTACACCATTGATGTACGGCCCAGCGAAGAAGCNCAGCTAGCAATACGAGATTGGGTCAGTNATGGGGGTCGNTTTCTTGCGCTCCACGGCACAAACTCTGCTATAGATTTCAACCCGCCTAACCCAGTGGGGTCACCAAGATGTTTTCCAATCTGGGCTGAACTACTCGGCAGCCAGTTCATATCCCACCCTCCAATAGCACCGTTTCCAGTGACGATGTCAAACCCTGACCACTGGTTAGTGAAAGGAATAGAGCCCTTTGAAACTGACGATGAGCTCTATTTATCTGAATATCATGACAGAGATAGTTTAGAGCCTTTGATGCATACAGAATGGAGTGGAGATACTCCAGGTTTTGAAGATGCCGATTGGAGTGATTGTGATCCTGTTCATTTAATCATGTATCTCAAATCACATGGAAAGGGAAAGATTCTTTATAATAATCTCGGACATGCCCGAGGACACTGGGATATGACTGAAGCTGTAGAATACTACCCTAAAATTGAAAGAGGCTCTTGGGAGGTCCCCCAATACTATGAATTGCTCAGGCGCGGAATTAGGTGGGGGTTAGGCGAAGATGGCTAGCTGTGATTAGTGATCGACCGATATCAAGATAAACTACACAATAAGAATTGAACGGAGTTTGAATGGCTACCAAAGAACAAACAAAGATTTCAAAAGAAGTCCTCTTTGACCTGCACCGACGAATGGTAAGAATCCGACTACTTGAAGAAGCTGCAGGACAACTAGCATCAGAAGCCCGAATACCCGGTTTCATCCATCTATACGTTGGTGAAGAAGCAGTAGCAGCAGGAGGATGCGTGGCACTCAAAGACGAAGACCAAATCTCCTCCACACACCGAGGTCACGGACATTTGGTAGCTAAAGGCGGCGAATTTAAACCAATGATGGCAGAATTCATGGGCAAAGCGACAGGTTACTGCAAGGGAAAGGGGGGATCCATGCACATATCTGACCTTGACCTAGGGATGCTCGGTGCAAACGGAATCGTAGGAGCCGGCGTGCCTATTGCCGTCGGAGCAGCTTTCGCAAATAAATACAAAAACAACGGACTCGTCACTATGGCATTCTTCGGNGATGGGTCCACCAANATTGGTGCATTCCACGAAGCNGCCAACATGGCATGCGCNNTNCACCTTCCCATAGTCTTCATGTGCGAAAACAANGAATACGCAGAATACACAGCGCGTGAGAGAGTAATGGCAATCACCGATGTGGCTGATAGAGCCGCAGCTTATGGNATGCCAGGAGTNATAGTCGATGGAATGGANGTNGTTGCTGTATACGAAGCAGCACGAGTNGCTGTNGCTAGGGCTCGNAACGGCGAAGGCCCNTCAATGATCGAATGCAAAACCTACAGATACTANGACCACGCAGGAGTTAGNGGNTTGGGAAGAACATACCGATCNGATGAAGANGTCCAAGANTGGATGGAACGAGACCCAATCAAACTCTTTGAAGCCCAGCTNGCAAANGCNAAAGTNATGAGCGAAGAAGAAGCNAAAGAAATCCATGCCGGTATTCAAGCAGANATAGATGAAGCAATAGAATTCGCTGAAAACAGTCCTCTTCCAGATCCGGAAGTAGACATGNTNACAGACGTGTATACGGAGGCATCATAAAATGGCAGTGACAGAANNAGAACAACGCATCATNAGATACAACGATGCCTTCAATGAAACCCTTGCAGAACTCCTNCGNGAAGACCCAGATATCTTTATAGCTGGTGAAGATGTTGGACGATACGGAGGCGTATTCCAATCATTTGCAGGTCTAAACGCAGAATTNGGTGATGAACGAATTGTCGATACACCGATCGCTGAACAGGCAATCATAGGTCTAGGAATCGGAGCTGCTGCCGTNGGACTCCGACCTATCGTCGATCTCATGTTTATGGACTTCGTGATGGTATCAATGGACCAGATAGCAAACCAAGCNGCAAAAATGAAATACATGTTTGGTGGAAAGGCAAANTTACCACTAACTATTACNACCACAGGTGGAGCNGGACTAGGGGCAGCAGCGCAGCACAGTCAAAGCCTAGAAGCATGGCTNATCCACGTTCCAGGACTTAANGTTGTCTACCCATCAAACCCATATGANCTTAAAGGGCTACTAGTNTCATGTGTNCGCGACGACAACCCAACAATCTTCACGCTTCACAAAGCNATGCTCGGTTCAAAAGGTCACGTACCTGAGGGCTTATATGAAATACCACTAGGGGAAGCGAACGTTGTNCGCGAAGGAACCGATGCGACCGTTGTAGCGATCGGAAAAATGGTTTCCGAAGCTGAGAAGGCAGCTGCGGCTCTTTCAGAAGAAGGAATTGAGGTGGAGATCATTGATCCCCGAACGCTTCTACCCTTTGATATGGATACGGTTATCCAATCCGCCAAGAAAACTAACAGGATTGTNATCGTGCATGAAGCTGTTAAAAATGGTGGGATAGGGGCAGAAATTTCAGCCCAGATTCAAGAGCAAGCATTTGATTATCTTGACGCCCCTGTGACAAGAGTTGCTGCACCCTTCGCACCAGTTCCTTTCAGCCCAGCCTTGGAGCAATCATATGTACCTAACGCTGAAAGCATTGCAAAAGGCGTAAGAGACGTTCTTCATAGAAATANCTANCANACATCGTGGCAACCGTTGGGATTATTGCAAGCCCATCTGCAGGAAAAGATGTACGAAGGCTCGTAGGTCATGCTGGCTCNACAGGGGACGTTGATAANATCNCTGTNATCNGGCGCGCNGCNTTGGGAGTCATTGAATCAAATGTAGANCGGCTNCTGTANCTTGATGACACCCGACANCTCATTCAACGCGCNCTNGAAGGAATCCCGCATGGAAATGTNCAANTNGAACCAATCAATCAAGCTGTNATGGGAACNGGTCGAGATTCAGAAAAGGCAGCNAANGCCCTAAAAGAAGANGGCGCNGGANCCGTCATTGTNTTCGGTGGNGATGGAACCAACAGAGANGTNGCNAAAGGTTGGNCTNANATNCCNCTNCTACCACTCTCNGTAGGNACAAACAACGTCTTCCCATTCCACATGGAAGCAACTGTCGGAGGNATAGCGGCAGGGCTTGTAGCAAAGAAAATAGTGCCCTTCGAANAAGTAGCAGAGCAAGCCAAAGTAATAAANGTNGAATATAACAACGCCGAAAGCGACCTNGCGCTAGTTGACCTAGTGNTAGTTACAGGCNATTTCATAGGAAGCAGAGCTATCTGGGACGTAAGTAACCTTCAAGAAGGAGTATTCGCTATTGCTGAATCCGCAACTGTAGGACTGTCATCAATAGCTGCAACACTTGAAACGGTAAAGCGAAATGAGGATGCAGCAATACATGTCATAATGGGGGAGGGAAATACTACGGTCAGAGCCCCCATCGCTCCAGGAACATATGAAACAATTCCAGTGAAAGAATACAAAAAAATAAATCTCAAAGAGACAGTAACCATGAAAGGCCNTGGTGTTTTAGCATTCGATGGTGAACGGGACCGAGTNTTACANNATGACGAAACGATAGTTGTGTCAGTATCAAAAGAAGGTCCTTGGGTTATAAATACTCATAGAGCGCTGGATTTGGCTAACATTAAGAAACACTTCGTTAGTTCCACTTAGGAGAGCCATGGCCACAAGAATACTTATGCCAAAACTTGGACTCACCATGACCGAGGGGACTATCACAGAATGGGTCGTTGACGCTGGTCAAAAAGTTGAAAAAGGTAGCGTTGTCATGCTCATTGAGACTGACAAAGTGGAGGCAGAGGTTGAAGCTGATTCTGACGGCATCGTTCAATACGTAGCGAACGTAGGAGATACTCTTGAACCNGGAGAAGTCGTCGGATGGCTCCTTGCAGACGAAGAAAAGGCTGATAATGAAAACGAGGAAGAGCCTCCATCTGTAGAGACAGTTGAAGAGCAACCCCAACAAAACCAAGAGAATGACACTAGTGAACCTGAGCTAAGTGAGGAGCAGAATGTTGAAGAAAGCGTTCCTCAACAAGAGCCTGAAAAATCACAGAGTTCTGATCGGGTCCTAGCGTCGCCGAATGCAAAGAGAGTTGCCAAGGAAAAAGGAATAGATCTCCAACAAGTTTCAGGCTCAGGACCAAGCGGGCGAATAACTTCAGAAGATGTCAATGCAATGCAAGGTTCCATTCCTGTAACGAGTAACGGCCGAATACTCGCATCCCCAAATGCAAAACGTGTAGCAAAAGAAAAAGGAATTGATCTCCAGACCCTAACTGGAACAGGGCCGGGGGGAAGAATCACATCAGAAGATGTCATTGAGGCACCTAAACCAAAAGTACAAGCACCTCCACAGGAACCAGAAATAGAAAAAGTATCTCAGGAAATCACTGCCCAACCCTCAGTTCCATTTGCTGCGAGAAAAACTGCAGAACAGCTCGGCGTAGACCTTTCACAAGTCAAAGCATCCGGACCAGGTGGAAGGGTAACAAAACAAGATGTTTTCGCCTTCAGCAGAACGCATGGTGCACAACAACAAACACCAACACGAACTTCATCCCCTACCGATCTAGCCGGAAACAGAACACCAATAAAGGGAATGAGAGCAATCATTGCAGATCGCATGCACTCTTCACTACAAGAAATGGCGCAACTCACCCTAACCATGGATGTAAATATGGACCGAGTCGTTGAACTGCGC
>PATO01000006.1 GCA_002712415.1 Actinomycetota bacterium
GTTTTCTTCGCCGGAGCTTTCTTCGCAGCTGTTTTCTTCGCCGGAGCTTTCTTCGCAGCTGTTTTCTTCGCTGGAGCTTTCTTCGCAGCTGTTTTCTTNGCNGNNGNTTTCTTNGCTGGAGCTTTCTTCGCAGCTGTTTTCTTNGCNGGAGCTTTCTTCGCNGCTGTNTTCTTAGCTGGAGCTTTCTTTGCTGGAGCCATTTGGTNATTTTCTTTCTTGGATTTANACAATGAACAATAACCTTAGGGGCGGATTCTAGCGGGAACTTTTAGAAATTTCCGTGATAGTTAAGAAATGCCTNCTNTCTTTNAGNTTTTTTCTTTTCCACTTTTCGCTTGGTAAACAACGAGGGAAGAAATTTAAGCAGTACTATACAACCGGATAACAATTGGAAANTACTATGAGCGGCGACGAGAAATTAANTCCATATCCCNAAGTTCCGGCCAAGCCAGATCTCCCCNAAATTGAAAAGAAGNTNCTTNNAGACTGGNNCAAATCNAAAACNTTCGANCGCACGGTAGCTCTGCGCNCAGAAGAATCAGAGTACGTATTCTATGATGGCCCTCCTTTCGCTAACGGTTTACCGCATCANGGCCACCTATTAACCGGNTATGTAAAAGANGTTATTCCNNGATATCAAACAATGCGNGGCAATCGAGTTGAGCGAAGATTTGGTTGGGATTGTCATGGNCTACCGGCCGAGATGGAAAGCGAAAAGCANCTNCAAGTTTCTGGGCGAGCGGCTATCACGGAATNNGGGATAGAGAAGTTCAATGCANATTGCCAGGAATCTGTNCTNAAATACACAGATGANTGGGAAAAGGTAGTAACCNGACAAGCTAGATGGGTTGACTTTNNAAACGATTACAANACCATGGACCTTGACTACATGGAGTCCGTCATGTGGGCNTTCAAACAACTNTGGGANCAAGGCCTNNTCTACGANTCNCAANGAGTAATTCCATACTCNTGGGGAGCTGAAACTCCTCTATCAAACTTTGAGATAAGGCTTGATGATGCNACGAGNCCTCGTCAAGACCCTGCTGTAACNGTTGCGTTTGACTTATTCAGTGAAAACGGAGCTCCGACCTCAACAANAATCCTTGCNTGGACTACAACACCTTGGACGCTTCCGAGNAATCTTGCCCTTGCTGTAGCGCCNGATAAANNATANGCGCTTATTGANACTCCCNANNGCCANTACATTTTAGGNAAAGAAACAATTGCGTCNTTTACAGAATNTTTTGGGGATTTCAATATTCTCGAAACTTTTAAAGGTCAGNACCTAGTNGATTTAAGATANCAACCACTGTTNCCTTATTTTCAAGATTTAGACNCNCAAGCTTTCAGAATTATAGCTGGCGATTTCATTGAGATGGACGAAGGTACTGGNGTGGTTCATATAGCNCCGGGGTTCGGTGAAGATGATCAAAGAATCGCTGATGATAATGGAATNCCCACCGTTGTACCTGTTGATGATGAAGGAACNTTCACTGAAGAGNTCACGGACTGGTTTGGCGTGAATGTTTTTGANGCTAACCCATTGATCATNAGAAAACTCAAAGAATCGGGTCGNATANTCCGACACGATACTTACGAACATAATTATCCACACTGTTGGAGAACAGACACACCTATNATCTACAGAGCTGTTCCATCTTGGTACGTCAAAGTCACAGAAATNAAAGACCGNCTNGTNGAGATNAACNANGAAATTAACTGGATTCCNGAAAATGTGCGCGAAGGNCGNTTTGGGAAATGGCTTGAAGGTGCTCGAGATTGGTCNATCAGNCGAAACCGCTTTTGGGGTTCACCAATTCCAGTTTGGAAAAGTGATAACCCTGAATTTCCCCGNATTGATGTCTATGGAAGCCTTGAAGAACTGGAGAGAGATTTCGGNGTTAGGCCAACGAACCTCCACAGNCCATTTATTGACGANTTAACAAGGCCAAANCCTGATGACCCCTCAGGTAAATCAATCATGCGTCGTGTNCCAGANGTACTTGATTGTTGGTTTGAATCAGGTTCTATGCCATTTGCTCAAGTCCATTACCCATTCGAGAACAAGAAATGGTTTGAAGAACATTTCCCNGCNGACTTCATAGTNGAGTACATAAATCAGACTAGAGGCTGGTTCTATACACTTCACGTCTTAGCTGGCGCACTNTTTGATAAGCCAGCATTCAAAAATGTGATATGNCANGGTATTCTNCTGGCAGANGACGGAACAAANCTCTCGAAAAAACTNCGGAATTANACGGAGCCAACTNAAATTTTTGAACAACAAGGTTCTGATGCTTTGCGTTGGTACTTTATGTCCTCCTCTATTGTGCGTGGAGGAGATTCTCGGATCAGTGACCAGTCAATTGACGACGTCGTTAGGCAAGTAATAAATCCAATCTGGAGCGCTTACAGTTTCTTCACGTTATATGCGAACATTGATGACTATCAAGCCACATTGATAAATCAACCCGCAAACACACTTGATAAATATATATTGGCCAAAACACACCAGCTGGTCACTAACGTGACCGAGCATATGGATAAATACGATCTTCCGGGAGCGACCAATGAAATCAGGGGCTTCATTGATGCTCTGAATAATTGGTACATTAGGCGAAGTCGAGACAGGTTCTGGTCCCCTGCAAAACCTGTACATGATAGCGACAAGCAAGATGCATATGACACACTTTTCACAGTGCTTCATACACTTTGTAAACTCATTGCTCCCTTCCTTCCAATGGTTTCGGAGGAAATCTTTAAAGGCCTTACAAGAGAGTTATCGGTTCACGAGGCTGAATGGCCTTTGCCGCAAGAATTCCTGTCAGATAGCGATCTCGTTGAGACAATGGATTTAGTTAGAGATGTAGTGTCCGCAGCTCTTAGACTCAGGGAGGACGCCGGTCTTCGTGTCCGTTTGCCGCTGCAGAGTATCACGATTGCAGGTTTAGATATCGGAAACATCACTGACTTTGAGTTACTCATACAGGACGAAGTCAACGTAAAGACAGTAATTTATTCAGATGATCTTGCAACCTATGGGAATTTTGCCCTCAAGCCCAATGGAAAGGTACTCGGGCCACGCTTGGGGAGCGATGTTCAAAATGTGTTTCGGTCCGCAAAGAGTGGCGATTGGGAACGTTTAAGTGATGGCAGAGTTAAGACAGATGATTACGTTCTGGAACTAGATGAGTTTGAACTCAACTTGGTAGCGAACGAGGGAACTACAGCTACGTCACTTCCAGGCGATAAGGCTGTTGTTGTTCTTGATATAGAACTTAGCGATAGCCTCCTCATGGAAGGTAAGGCAAGGGACGCTGTTAGAGCGATTCAAGAGGCTCGCAAAGGAATGAATCTGATTCTCACAGACAGAATTCATTTAAATATCATTGCTACGGACGAGACAACAGAGGCAATAAAATCTTATAGCAACTATATATGTGAGCAAGTCCTTGGAAAATCATTGACGTTTAATGAAGCTGATGAGGGCTTGGAAACCTTTACAGGGTCAATAGACGGAGAAGAAATCGGAATTCAAATCAGGATTAGCTAAGGAATCAGCCACCAAAAAAGTCGTCCATCGCTTCGTTAGTCAGCTCGTCAGCTTTGCCGAGAGGGCTTTTATCTTGACTTTCTAACTCTTCAAAGAAACGGTCGCCAGTTGTTATATTTTCATCCTCAACGACCTGTATTAACTCAGTTGGAGCTTCAAAGTCCCATTCCTCTGACTGAAAGTCATCAGACATATCCTCTTCGGTCCTTTTGACCTCGTTATTGAGCCAATCCTCATTTGTTTCCGAATTACGAATGAGAGTTAGTTCCGGAGGCGAATCCATTAATTCATCAACCGAAATTAAATCAGCTTGACTCAGTTCAACAATTGCTTGGGTAGGATTATCCATTCTCTCCTGATTTTCGTCCTCCTCATAAAGTTCGCTTGACGCTGAAATCTTTTGGCTATTCGTTCCTTCACCGCCATCATTCAATTGATCATGGAAAGCGAGGTTATCATCGACACTAATCATGAGTTTTATTTCTTCAAGAGCGGTCAACAACTGATCTTTGCCTGCTTGCAACTCAGCACTAAGTGCTGAACAATCCTCAATAAGGCGCTTTCTTTTCTCCGTCAGGTTAGATATGTCGTCTTTGAGTTTTGATTGGGCTTCTTCAGCCATTTGCCGAGCCTCTTCGGTAACTATTCTTTTGACGTTGTCAGCCTGAGCTTCAGCAGATGCGATTAATTGAGTTGCCTGTTCTTTAGAATCTGCTATAAGTTGGTCAGCTGTTCGCTGAGCTGCTGAAAGTAAACGCTGTGCGGCACTATCGGCATCTTCTCTTTCCTCTGATGAAGTTCGTTGCCCAAAAATGTCCTCTGGTGAGCGGCTTATAATTGTTGCCAGTTGGTGAATGAAAATATCAACTTCTTCGGGGTCGTATCCGCCCCGTTTGATATTGCTAAATGTGATAGATTTTATTTGCTCAGGGGTAATTGGGTATGTCTTTGATTCAGTAGCAGCCATATATAAATAGTACTATTCTTAGAGCGAGACAGTAGGGATATTTTAAAGTGACCCGCTTGCGGTGGCCGCTAATTTCCTCTTCTCATCATCTGAGACTTGCACGTCTTTTGGAGTTAGCAAGAAGACGTCAGAACCTGCTTTTTCAAAGGACCCATCAATTCCCATCTTTAGCCCTGAACAGAAGTCAATGATTCTTACCGCAACATCATGTTCGGCTTGTTGAAGGTTAATTATTACTGGCTGACTCCTTCTGGCCGCTTCTGAGATTTCTTTGACTTCAGCAAAACGAATGGGGGTAACAATATGTGGTTTAACGAATTTTCTTTTGGGTGCTGTAGTAACAGTGACAGCTTCTCTTCCTATCTTTACGCCACCTGCATCTCCAATAATAGGTTTAACATTACTGTTCCTATCAGAGGTCGGTTTTACCATCACACCACCTTCCTCATGTCGTTCGTTTAGTCCCTGTGAGTCCATCCCAAGAAAATCTTCATCGGACCCTAGCCCCAGATAAAGCATTGCTTTTTTGAAAAATGTTGTCATTAAGCCCTCCAGGCTCCTCTTCAATTTAACACCATATTTGTAGTTTCATCAATCAAGTCTTCTATTCCCAAATATTGCCGACCCAATCCTTATCATAGAAGATCCACACTCTAGAGCTATTTCGAAATCATCACTCATCCCCATCGAGCATTCTGAAAGTTCAAATGTGTCCGCTAATTGGCGCAATCTTTTAAAGACGAATCTTGTAGCTACCATGTCGCCCGGCACACCCATCGTCATTAGTCCAGAAACATCTATATTCTCATCCCGCAACTGAGAGATAAGATCGGGTAATTCCTCAACTTCAAAACCCTTTGAGTTTGAGGGACCCGATACAGAAACCTGTAGTAAGATTTTCGCTTGGTCGTTTCGATTATGTATTTCTCTGGCAAGTTTTAGCGACGTTACTGAATGCCAGACATCAACAAGGTGAGATACTTTCTTTATCTTGTTGCTTTGAAGTTGGCCTATAAAGTGCCAGTTAATTTCAGCGTCTACCAATGGGTTTTTCGCAAGAAGTTCCTGAGCATAATTTTCTCCGAAGTTTTTAATTCCTAGCTCAGTGGCTATGTTGACTTCCTCATGAGTAAATCCTTTTGTAACCGCTATTAGATTTACTTGGTTTTGTGCCTTTGCAGCAACAATTTCATTAATTTCCTCAAGTCGATCTTGGATTTTTTCATAGTCACTTCCGTTTGTCACGATGCCTCTTCTAACCATGCAATCATTGCTTGTCTTTCTTTATCCCCGCGGACACGATGTGACCAGTGCTTTCCTGAAGATGCTGTGCAATCCCCAATGAAGTGAGTGTCAAAGACGTTGTTTCTGCGAAGAGCTATCTTTGCAGTCTCTGGGATATCTAACGCAGGCCTCCCTCCTAGAGTTTCTGATTCCACTGTTGGGCCAAATTCTCTCGTCATGTATTTCAGTTCAACCGAACCAAATTCATAGTGCTCAGGATATATGCAAGAACCAACCACAGCTGTCGTTGGGTGTCCTCCCAGCTTTTCCATTTCTGAGCATGCATTTTGCACTATTCCTGCTAAGAGACCTCGCCAACCTGCGTGAACTATTCCTATTACAGGTGTTTCACAGATGAGAACAATTGGGGCACAATCCGCAACTTGGATAGCCATAGGAACGCCACATGCAGAGGAAACCATCCCATCCCCTTCTGCGCCATGGGAGTCGCCGGAGTTTCTAATCCTTATGATTTCCCCCCCATGCACTTGTTTAAGGTATGACCAGGGGGCGTCAATTAGTTTTCGTTGCGTCAGATGCAGTTGGTCTGCAGGTTGCGATATTGATAAATTTCCATCGTGGGAGTCAGTGGACAAAACTTTAGCGGTCAATCCACATTCAAGTCTTTTTGACCAACTATGTTTTGATTTCATAGTGCAAGAAGGGGTTATTAGTCCTGCAGAAAGTCAGGGACATCTAGGTCACCGTGCACTTCTTCTTGTAGAGTTTCTTCTTCACCGAAGACGTTCGGGATATCGCTTCCCAATGCTGACGTCTGCGGCCGTGAAGCGCTGTCCCAACGATCAAAACCTGCTGCGATAACTGTAACTCTCACAGTGTCACCCATTGATTCATCTACAACTGTACCAAAGATTATGTTTGCGTCTGGGTGCGCCACGCCCAGCACTAGCTCTGCTGCTTCATTTACCTCGTTCAAAGTTAAATTACTTGAGCCAGTTATTGATAGAAGAATTCCTCTTGCCCCATCTATTGGCGATTCTAACAGAGGACTGGAAACTGCTTTTCTAGCCGCGCTAGTTGCTCGTTGCTCGCCATTCCCTTCACCTGTTCCCATCAGAGCGGAGCCAGCATCATTCATAATCATTTTTACGTCGGCGAAGTCAGTATTGATCAATCCCGGTGTTGTGATTAGTTCGGTTATCCCGCGAACACCGTCTAATAATACTTCATCTGCTTTTGCGAAAGCTTCTACCACGGTCGTTTGTTCATCTGCTACTGAAAGTAGCCGGTCGTTCGGGATCACGATCTGCGTGTCGACTTTTTCCCTTAGGCGCGTTATACCTTGGTCGGCTTGAACTGCTCGCCTTCGGCCTTCAAATCCGAATGGCCTCGTCACCACACCTATTGTCAAGGCACCTAGCCCTTTCGCAATGTCAGCGACAATAGGAGCTGCGCCAGTACCGGTACCTCCACCTTCGCCTGCAGTGATGAACACCATATCAGCTCCAGATAATGCCTGTTCTATCTCTGGCCTATGGTCCTCGGCAGCTTGGCGGCCAATTTCAGGATCAGAACCTGCACCAAGGCCTCGAGTTAATTCTCGTCCAATATCAATCTTTACTTCTGCGTCTGAGAGAAGAAGTGCCTGTGCGTCTGTGTTAATTGCTAAAAACTCAGCACCGCGTAGTCCTGCATCAATCATTCTGTTGACAGCGTTGACACCGCCTCCGCCTACACCAACGACCTTTATTACTGCTAGATAATTATGAGGACTTTCCATATCACACTCCTTAGTGTTTCTTATCTTTATCTTTTATTTCTTGAACAGATTAGCTGTCAATCAACCAAGTTAATTTTCGCTAAACTTAATGTTATTGATAAGAATCGTACGAGCATTCGACTGCACGACACAACACTGGTTTATCAGGGGTTCGGACATCGATATGAATCAACTCGGCTAAATCAACCTGTTCAAGAATAGTTGATGCAGCGAGTATTTTTGATTCAAGCGCTTCACTGTCTCCTAATAATATCTTTCCTTCGCCAAAGAGCATCAACTCAATTCCTTCATCAAGTGATACAAAAGCGATATCTGCTAGAAGGACGGAAGGAAGATTTGCAGCTAATTCGATTGCGAATAATACCTGTTCAGGGACCCATTCTCCTACTTTTAAGTCCTTGATGTTTGCTTCGACGATTGGGTATTCAAGATTAGAAGGTAATTCAGGAAGTCGCTCGAGCACCCTTCCGTCCAAGTCAATGAGGAACCATTGACCGATGTTGGAAAGAAGGACAGAAGGTTTCCGAAGCGTTACTGATATTGTCACTTTACCCCCGAAGGAACGGCTTACCTTTGCGCCTTTAACATTTGGTATTCTTTTGATGCGCTCTGAAATGACCTGAGTATCAACCTCAAGTATAGGTTTAGATTTTGGGATATTGGCTACAGTTACTATCAACTCTTCCAATTCACTGTTAGCGCCTAGAACAACTACTTCGTCCACATCAAGGAGAGAACTTTTCGAAATTAACACTGCTGACAGTGAAAGAAGCGCCAACAAAACAACCATTAGTAGCATTCGTAATCTTCTTTTTCCTTTAGCTCTAATTATTTCAATACGTCGTTCTTGTATTCTGGGATTGATCTCTGCCATTAATCGAAACCAATCATTTCAGTTTCTGCAGTTAGGTGAATGCCAAATTTTGAATATACGGAGTCTGAAATGAGCTGCATTAAATCTTTGATGTCTTGGGCTTTCCCACCAACGTCAGCCTGAATAAAATTTGCATGTTTGGTAGATACTTCTGCGCTACCGACCCTCATTCCTTTACACCCTGAATCTTCGATAAGTCTTCCAGCTGATTTATATTTTGGATTTGTAAATACTGACCCTGCATTTTGGCCACCAGGTTGATTCTCTAATCTCCAACGTACGATTTCTCTGATTAACTCGGAGGATTCTTCGGGGTTGCCATCTGACAGCTTTAGTACTGCACTAGTGACTAGCTGGTTTCTGGATATTGAGGATTGCCGGTATCCGAATAGAAGATCATTCGGCTTTAGGATCTCAGTAAGGTTGGTTTTCGTATCAAGCACATCAACTGACTCAATGCTTGCCTTCATATCGGAACCGTGGCCGCCTGCATTCATTTTGACAGCACCTCCTATAGTTCCCGGAACTCCAACAGCCCATTCAAATCCGGAAAGCCCCTTCGAAGAAGTTGATCTCGCTACTACTGGGAGTTTTGCTGCTCCACCGACATATGCATATCCATCAATGATCTTAACTTGTTCGAACTCAGTACCTAGCTTGATTATTAATCCTTGAAAGCCATTATCTGAAATTAAGAGATTGGAACCATTACCTATAATTGCTACTTCGATATCCTTCTGCCTGCTGATATCCAAAGCATGCTCTAATTCTTTCTTGTTCTCTGCTTTGAGAAATAGAGAACATCTTCCAATGGTCCGATAAGTTGTTAGCAAACCTACTTCGTAGTCACAGATAGCCGCTTTGCGACGAAATTCTTGATTTATAAGCTGCGAAATTTCTATCCATTTATTGACCATCTTCTAATGCTCCCATTAGCTGGTCGACGATATTCGTAAGATCCCCTGCTCCTATAGTCAAACAAAGGTCTCCTTCAACAAGCAATTCCCGAAGAAACACAATTAGATCTTCTCGATGCTCGCAATATCTAACATTCTTTTCAATTGCCTTCGACGCCACAGCATCCGCAATTAATTTTCCTGTGACTCCAGGTATAGCTTTCTCCCCTGCAGAATATATGCCGGTAATAACGATTTCATCTGCATCTTGAAAGCAATCCGAAAAGGCAGAAGCTAAATCGCTTGTTCTGGTAAAACGATGAGGTTGGAATACAGCGACAATCCTGTTCCATTTACCCGCTTTCGCCGCTTCCAATGCAGATTGCACTTCAGTTGGAAGATGAGCGTAGTCGTCGATAAAGGAAACCCCATTTATTTCACCTCTGTATTGAAACCTTCTGGCTACTCCAGCGAATTGTGAGATTCCCTTTTTAATCTTCTCCATGCTGATCCCCAAATCAACTGCAACAGCAACTGCCACTGTTGCATTTAAAGCATTATGAAAACCAGGACTCGCTAGATCAAAGGAGCCTATGATTTTTCCCTCGTTCACTATGTCAAACGAAGATGAGAATCGTTTTCCTTTGTAGTTCTGGATTTGGTAAGCGCTGCTCGGCGCTTCTCCATACGTTCGAATATGCGGAAGGTCTTTTAGGTATTGAGTTTCAGGGGAATCTCCATATAAATACACCAGTTCTTTAGTTCTTGTTGCGAATTCCTTGAAAGCTTCCTTTAGCTTCAGATCATCTTTATAGTACGCCAGATGATCTGACTCTACACTTGTAATTATAGAAATATCGGAATCTAGCTCTAAAAAGGAACCATCAGATTCATCGCCCTCAACAACAAGAAGATCTGAAGTTTTATTCCACAGAGCACCGCAGCCTATCTCATTTAAGTCGCCTCCGATTAGAAAAGAAGGTTCAGTACCTGCTGCAGATAAGAGTACTGACAAAATTGAGGATGTAGTTGTTTTACCGTGCGTCCCAGCAACCACTATAGATTTTTTCNTNNCAGTTATTGCAGCCATTATCTGNGCACGAGTCAGCACNGGTACACCTGCTTCTAAAGCNGCANCAACCTCAGGATTNCCTTCGGGGATGGCTGTCGATTTAGTCANNATTTTCGGATTNTCAAAGTTTGACGTNGAGTGTCCAATCGTGACNTTTATCCCCTTGCTCTTCAATTGATCAAGNCCAGNGGAATATTTGAGGTCACTTCCNNTAANATCATGGCCCATATCNGANAGNACATTTGCNATAGACCTCATCCCAGCTCCACCAATTCCNACTATGTGAATNCTGGCGGGANTATCTAAATCTACACTNNNGTNCNGGACTGACTCGNTCACTTGGNAACCTCAATGAGTANNGTAGCGATCTTTTCAGCAGCATTTTTTTCTGATTNAGGATGNCTTGGCNTTCCCATATTCANCAAACGCTCCTCATCNAGGACAATACCNTTGATTTCTTTGGCAATTCGAACACCTGTGCANTTCTCATCTGNAATAATCACTGCTCTACCATCCNCNNCTAACGATTCAGCATTTTTAGTTTGATGGTCTCCNGGNGCTCCAGGCAAAGGTATTAGNATNGANGGGATCCCTAANAAATTAATTTCAGCGGTAATTGAACCCCCAGCGCGCGAAACAATGAGNTCAGCCGAATTAAGNACTANAGGCATTTNCTCCTCATACTCTATAGCTCTGTAATCTATATCAACGTCTATATTTANCTTCCCCATCTCTTCCCAGTCNCTGCTTCCAATTATGTGGTAAATCGTNAGGTTTGGNANTTCTTTCAAATCAGGTAAAGCGTTTAGTATCGATTNATTTATTTTCAAAGANCCNAACGAACCACCTGTAATNACTANTAATTTATTCTCTTCTGGAATTCCGAGTTGGCTTCGATGCATAGACTTNTCACTTNAGNNCAGATNAGTNANTTCTTTTCGTACTGGATTACCTGTATACATGCGTCGTGGTAATTCAGTNNTCTGATATGANACAGCTGATTTCTTNACCCATTTACTTATTAGTTTGTTAGCANTNCCNGGTACAGAGTTNTGCTCATGAAGCACAACTGGAGTCCCNGTTAATAGCCCTGCAACTGATCCAGGAACNGCAGCAAAACCTCCTAAAGCTAATATGACCTTAGGTTTNGATTTTCTNACATATCGATATGCNAAGATAGTTGATTTGATCAAAAGAATTACTGCTCCAATNNAGGANGAGATGNTCCTGCGAGTTAATCCATTNCCNTCCAATGGNGTGAAGTGAAAATCAGCAGCTGTTAACAACTTGTTNTCGATCTCCCTATCNCTAGTNAAGAAATGAATNTCATTTCTTCTTTTCCCCAAAGAAACAAGAGCTTCNGCNACTGCTAANCCAGGATATAGATGTCCCGCAGTTCCGCCACCNGCGATTAAANCAAAGNACTCNCTCATCTTTTNNTCGGTTGTCCTATATTTATCATTATCCCGATTGCCGCCATACCTACTACAAGNGAACTACCACCATACGATATGAACGGGAGNGGCAAACCTGTATTGGGCATTTGTCCAATTGTGACTCCGATATTCACCAATGCTTGTACAGCAAACCAACTTGTAATACCCATGGCTATTAAGTANCCNAACTTGTCACGAGACTGNTTCGCTATCTGAACNCCAAANAAAACNAAACCCACNAAAAGTGATAACACGATAAGNGAACCNAACAAACCCATTTCCTCTGCAATTACNGTAAATATNAAATCAGTATGTGTCTCTGGAGTCCACCATTTAGATTTACTAGAACCAGGCCCNACNCCTAGCAACCCACCGTTACTTATTCCTGTCAGCGATTGGAGCGTCTGCCATCCTGAGTTCAGTGCATCNCCCTCAGGNTTCAGCACTGCTAGTAACCGTTTTCTTCTNTAGGGTGCTGCAATGGCACCAAGNATTAACAATGGAGTNAGAATTAGACCNAATTTGACGAGTTTATCCAATGGGATTCCGCCAAGANAAAGNATTGANCCGAGAAGGAAAAATATCAGACACATTGTTCCNTAATCTGGTTGACTAAATAACANTACGATTGCTGGAAATANAGCAAANGACGGTTCTANATAAGCACGCTTNTTTCNTAGGTCCTTTTGATAATCTGAAATNACTTGCGCAGCAAGAATCACAGTTGCGATCTTTAAGATTTCGGATGGCTGAAATGATATGCCANAAATAGCAATCCAGCGTGTTGCNCCGCCTCCTTGAACACCCAAAGGGGTGTAAAGCAAAAACATCAANAAATAAGTTCCATACAATAANGGACGTGCGAGAAGTTTGAGATTCCTATAATCAAACTTTGAGGCNCAGTAAAGNGCTCCTAGNCCTAGGACAAACCAGATNGACTGCCTCATAGCATATGAGAATTCCCCTATCCCTTCCTGACTTGCTACNACAGAGCCTGCTGAAAGGATCATCGCAATACCGAATACATTCAGAACAAGCACTGTATANAACAATCTTCGTTGANTNGAAGTCCATGTATCTTTAGATGACCGGTTTACCTTNTCGGATGATTTCAACGTTGNAAANAAANCNNTTTTAATACTTTGCGAGAACGAATTAGCGTGTGGTTGATCAATNANTGACATTCTTNTCCTCTTNAAGGAGTTCNTTCACCNTCATTGCGAAATCANGACCCCGTTCTTTGTAATTTTTGTACCAGTCGAATGATGCACANCCCGGCGATAGAAGAACTACGTCACCNGAGCGNCTGCGAGNATGNGCTATTCCTACAGCATCTTGCATAGATTNTGCGAGAGATACGTTAANTTCTTTNCCAAAAGCCAACTCNATTTCTTCAGATGCCTCCCCNATTGCAATTANTTCCTTAACNCGATTCAACATAGGCGCAATTACAGTTAGATCTAATCCTTTATTGCGGCCGCCCATGATAAGTAGTACGTTGTCTAAACTTTCNAAAGCGGCAGTAACTGAGTGCGGNGTNGTTGATTTACTNTCATCAAACCANCGAACTCCTTTGTGNTCACTGATCATCTCAACTCGATGNGGAAGGTGAGAAAAGTGTCTTAGGGTTTCNANGATTGCGTCATTATCGGCCCCTGCATNTGTTGCTGCTGATGCCGCTGCTAAAGCNTTAGAAATATCATGTGGCGCNCTTCTGGGCAGTTCCTCTACAGTCATCANCTTACGCCCCTCAACAAACAANCAGTTATTCGAAACTTTGCTATTNCCTTNATCTAGACCAAATGTTCTGAATACACCANNCNCAGGCCTATGGCTCATCACNATTGCATCATCCTCGTTGGCAAGTGCTACTTGATCGCCNGAAAGGTTTCCCCAAATTTGCGCTTTTGCCAGNTCATAGCTCTTAAGATCTTTGTGCACATCAAGGTGATCAGGNGAGAAATTTAGCCAAACTCCAACATCTGGTGCGAAATTGTAAGACTGCCCTAANCTAAAGGAAGATGCCTCCACTACAAATTTTGCTAGAGANTNNTCTTGGATTGCCTCAACTAATGGGGTGTCGGTATTTCCTACCGCCTTTGNCTTTATNCCGCTTNTATTCAGCATTTGNTTTATCATCATCGNGACAGTCGTCTTACCATTTGTACCTGTCACAGCGATACATGAGCGTTCATCGTACATTTGAGCTAAATCAAATTCTCCGNGGATTAACAACTCATTATCTCGAGCAAATCTGAGAGCAATNTGNTCATCTGGCAACCCTGGCGTTGGGAANATTACTTCGAGACCTTTTAAGTATTCTTCACAATCANAATCATCATNACAAGNGTAAATTTTNTTNTTAANTTTCTTAGCNAATGNAAGTGCCGATTCCGTNGGGGANTCATCAAATAGANGCANAGAGAAANCCTTTCCGTCAAGAAATTNCGCTANAGATTGTCCNGTTAGNCCAAGGCCATAAATTCCAATCTTTGACCCAGNTTCAATAGTCATCTCATTCATGGAGTAAACACTTCCCTCAAGTCTGACACCTCAACAAAGTCTGCATAGAAGATNCCAAGAGCAATAGCTACNAAAAATCCACTTATTATCCAGAACCTGACTATCACTGTTGTTTCCGGCCACCCNTGAAGTTCAAAATGATGATGGAAGGGAGCCATACGGAAAATTCGTCTTTGATTCATCCACCTGTAGCCAANNATTTGCACNACTACNGAGATTGTTTCAAGTACAAAGATCCCGCAAATNATAGGAAGNAATAGTTGAGTGTTAGTTGCTAGACCTAAGCAGCCAAGTGCAGTTCCGATGGCTAGNGAGCCGGTATCCCCCATAAATATTTTCGCCGGTGCAGCATTCCACCACAAGAAACCTACACAGGCTCCAAGCATCGAAACAGCGACTACTGCTAAATCTAAAGCNTGATCAAGTTNATANATCTCNGGATGACGAAATGCCCANAATGAAATGACNGTAAATGCGCTNAAACACAGAGTAGANGANCCTGCGGCCAAACCATCAAGTCCATCTGTCAAGTTAACTGCATTNCTCATTGCGATTATGATGAATGCNGCCCAAAAGACCCAACCGATTGGCCCTAAGTCAAAAGATATAGAATCCCAGCGCGTGAAAGACACTTCCGTATGCACATCAGTGAACAGNACCATAAGAATCGCGAATCCAAATGCTACGGTTGAAAGNCCTATAATTTTCATTTTTTTGTTCAACCCTAGATTCCTGGCATTACGAATNTTTATCCAGTCATCAAGGAAACCNACNAGTCCNGCTCCAAGGATCGCAAGCATTACGAANAGNCCAGAGCGTGTATAAATTCCGTTATATAAATCTGAAATTATATAAGCCACGAAAGCTCCNAATACAACGGCTATGCCACCCATTGTNGGAGTCCCTNCTTTCGTTTGGTGACCCCCTGGGCCNTCTTTGCGTATGGGTTGTCCTATCCCCTTTGATGAAAGCCACTTGATTAAGTATTTAGTCCCGAGAAGGGAAATTGAGGNGGATATCGTCACGGCAAGTAGAAGTCGAATCATTNTCTGCTGGCCTCCAGAGCTTCTCGCCCAACGTCGCTATCTAGAAACGGGANTTGGGTTCCGCTTATCTCTTGGTACGGCTCACAACCTTTACCTGCTATCAACACGACATCACCCTCATCGGCTGAGTTAACAGCATGGAAAATAGCTTCTCGCCTATCTGGATTAACGTAAACNCNTTCAGTATCACCAATTCCTGCCAAAATATCATTAATAATCCCCATTGGATCTTCAGATCTAGGATTATCTGAAGTCAAGTACACATTCGTCGCGTGAGTCGCTGAAATCATTCCCATTTGGGCTCTCTTCGTTCTATCACGATCTCCACCGCAGCCAAACACTACATGTGTTCTTGCGTCTACTAGGAGTTCATTTATGGATAATAAAATTCTCTCCAACCCATCTGGGGTATGGCAGTAGTCAACGATTATGTACGGTTCACCCTCACTATGCTCTAGGAGTTCAAACCTCCCTAGAGTTCCTTTTGTACTTTCAAGACCTTTTGCGATTACCTCTCTACTAAACCCGAGCGCTTCTGCAGTCACCGCTGCCGCTAGAGCATTCTCAAGATTAAATTCTCCAGGAAGTTTCAAATGAATAATTTGCCCTTTCCAACGAAAGGTAGTTTTAACAATAGTTTGTTCAATGATTTCAATATCATTTAATGAAAAGCTCACTTGAGGGATTTCGATGTCTTTCATCAGCCTCTTGCCAAACTCATTATCGGCATTTATGACGGCCAATTTTGAGTGAGTTGGTGTAAACAGCAAAGATTTAGCTCTGTAGTAACTTTCCATATCGCCGTGGTAGTCAAGATGGTCAAGGCTTAGATTGGTAAAAATCGCGACATCATAAGCCATCCCAGAGATCCGGTGTTGAAGCAAAGCATGCGAACTTACTTCCATTGCCAAAAACGATGCCCCAGCTACGACAGAGTCTCTGATTTGTCGCTGCAAGTCGGGAGCTTCTGGTGTTGTCAATTGGCCCGTTGACGTTCCTATTGTTTTTGATTGCTTTCCTGCTGCCTCAGCTATTGCTGAGAGGATATTGACTGTAGTTGTCTTACCATTTGTACCTGTCACACCTACCGTTGTTATTTCTCGTGATGGAAAGTCATAAAATATTTCAGCTATTTCACTCATCATTTTTCTGCTGTTGGAAGAAATAACTTGCGGAAAATCAATATCAATTACCCTTTCCACAACCAGCGCACTTGCACCGCCTTTGATTGCGTCATAAACAAAATCATGACTATCGTTCTTTTCACCTTGGAAACAGAAAAAAAGGTCCCCGATGGTAATTAAGCGCGAGTCATAGCTTAATCCATGCACTTCAACATCATTGATTACCCCTAGTCTTTCGAAATCCGAGTTCTGGACGTTTTCTAGAATCTCGCCGAGTTTCATTCCAATTCTCCACCTTCTTGAATGATTTGACCATTAAAGGCTTGTTGGCTGTTATCAGATAGTTGAACTTCCTTAAAGGGAGAAATTTGGTAGTGTCGCAGAGACCAAGCTGCTATTTCCCCAAATAGAGGGGCTGCAACATGACTTGCGTAGAATTGTTCTTCGATCGGAGCCGGATCATCAATGATAACTACCATTGAGAGTTCTGGTTTTTGGGCCGGGAAAAAACCAGTCACTGTTGATGTATAGTGACGCTGGCCGTTTTTATCTAAATATGGATCGCGTTGACCGTTGGGCATTTCATAGCTATCTTCAGGTGCAAAGTATTTCCATGATGTCCCTGTTTTTGCAGCGATTTTATACCCGTTTACGGAAGCCTTTTCTCCCGTCCCATTCTCCACAACTGAGGTGAGTAGGTCTGCGACCTGATGAGCAGTAGAAGCAGCTATAACTTCTCTTGATGGAGTGCTAGCAAGGCGCTCCATATTTCCGCTTGGATCGACAATATGGCTTACAAGTCGTGGAGCCACGAATATCCCATCGTTTGCTATTGCAGAATAGGCGCTTACTAGCTGGATAGGAGTTACCGATATCCCATGCCCTAAAGCAATAGTGTTCAAATTTGATGGGTCCCATTTATTTAGATCATGGAGGATTCCTTGCGATTCGTAAGGGAACTCAAGCCCTGATGCCTGACCGAAGCCAAACTTCCTGAGGTAGTCGTATAGCTTTTGTTGGCCTAATTCTTGCGCCCAAACTATCGTTCCTGTATTCGAAGAGTGCGTAAGTATCCCCTCTATGCTCATTTCTTGAGTTTCGTATTCGTATTCATCGCGCCAGATCTCTGTTTCCGTTTTGCCTTCATTGTTCTCCCATTCAAGTATCACTGTGTCTGGGATATCTCGTTTACTGGTTCCTACTCCAAGCCCTTCATTTATGACACTTGCGAAAGTCATCGCCTTTAGCACTGATGCAGGTTCATAGCTAAATGTCACTGCTCGGTTATGTGATGTGGAGACGATTTCGCCTGTCTCAGTTGTGACCATAGATGCCATTGCCAGGATCTCTCCTGTGGATGGCTTTTGTATGATTACAATCCCGCCTTTCGCTTGGGCTTCTTGAATCGTTTTTGATAACTCAAGCTCAATTTGGGACTGTAAAGCCCTGTCTATAGTCAAAATAAGATCAGAGCCGTGAACAGCTTTTCGAATGGTTTCTGCTTCTGTTGGGATTGTGCTTCCATCAGCGCTTAACTCAACTCGTTGGATCCCGACTACCCCTTTGAGTTCTTGCTCATACTGTAATTCCAAGCCTGAGCTTCCGAGATTATCGACTGTCACCCCTCCAAGAACTCCTCTGGCAAGTTGCTTTCCAGCCACGTGAAACCGTCGAGGTTCATAATCTACGTAAACCCCTCCTAAGTTTAAATTGAGTATCTCTTCAGCAGATTCAAGACTTGCTTGTCTGACTATGTACTCAAAACGGGTAGGCGAATTGAATTTTGTAAGTATCGTCTTTGCTTCTTGCATTTCGTCAACGCCCGGCAAATCAAGATAATTTGCTAATATTTGTGATTTCTCTACTCCATTATCTGTGAGCTGGGGATCAATATAGATGTAAGGTTGTGGAAATGAAATAGCTAGCTCATAGCCATTTCGGTCTAGAATAGAACCACGTTCTCCTTTCACTTCGCGTTCAATTACTCTTTGGTTTATTCCTCTCTCCTCGTATTTGGTGTTGTTTAATATTGAGAGATCAATTAAACGCCAACTAATAAAGAGAGTACAGAATCCCAATATGACTAGAAGGAAATGCCGCCTTTTATCTTCGGAGTAAACTGTAGTTTGCGTCACTGCCCCTGCCTTTGCGAGCTGATTTGGCTCCATTGCCACCCTTGCAAGCTCTCATTTGACAATGGGTCTAGGTATATTGTTACCTCTGGAATGATCATCCCTAGCCCGTTAACTGTTTCAAACTCTTCACTTGGTTCCGCAAGCGCAATTCGCATTATTCTTTTAGTTGACTCCAGTTGTGCTATGTCAAACATCAGTGACCTGTTGTCAGAATCTAATTCTGTTATTGACTTAGAGAGGGCATCAATTTGGGTCTGACGCTGAACGATCATTGCGCTGAGAAGCATTCTGCTGAAAAACCCGATTGAAATGAGGAGAATAAGAATGATGCCTATAGAGCGAAACCATGATTTAGAGTTGTTTACTAACTCGAGTTTAGGTTTTCCCACCTCAATTGGCCTCTTATCAGTTAACGGGAAGACTGCCATTACAGCTCACTAACCTTTTCAAATTTTCGTAGAAGCGCTGAGGAAGCTCTAGGGTTTCTTGAGATCTCGTCACTGGATGCTCTTTGAGCTTTTCGTGCTAGTAATAGTATTTCTTTCTCATGCCGAACTTCAGGAAGATATTTTGAGTTACTGGTATCAAGACCAGCTAGTTCCCTGAGTACTCGTTTGACGATCCTATCTTCACCGGAGTGGTATGAGAGCACTACGCCACGACCACCGACCTTGAGCATTTGTATTGATTCTCGGATAGACGATTCCAATATCTCTATCTCGCAATTTACGGCGATACGTAAAGCCTGAAAGGATCTTCTCGCTGGATGCCCCGAGGAACGCCTAGAGCGAGCTGGCATTGCATCACTGATTATATTTGCTAATTCTTTTGTGCTCGCAATAGGACGCATGGAAACAATTGCTTTAGCTATACGTTTTGAGTACCTTTCGTCACCATAGTTATAGAGCAATGATGCCAGTTCTTGTTCACTTGAGTCATTTACATATTTTCCAGCAGTAATTTGTGACTCGGGATTCATTCGCATATCGAGAGGGCCGTCATTTCTGAACGAAAACCCTCTGTGTGGATTGTCTAGTTGGTATGAGGAAACTCCCAAATCAAACAAGAAACCTGATAATTTCTGCTTACCGATGTGTTTAGTAACAACTGAAAGATCATCGAATCTACCGTGAATGAGGGATATTCTATTCTCAAACCCCGCTAATTTGGACTTCGCGGCTGCCAATGCCTCTGGATCTTGATCAATTCCAATTACGTTCAGGTCAACTCTTGACTTTAAGATTTCGTAGCTATGTCCGCCACCACCAATTGTTGCATCAAGGATCGGGCCAGAGGGAACAGTAGATAATGTCTCGGTTACGACCTCAGCCATAACTGGGATATGAGCAAAAGCGGGTGGCAGAAAACGGGTGATCCGGCGACCAGAAAGACCGGTCGCCGGATCCAGGGGAGACCCGTTGGTGGTTGGACTTGTATGTTTTGCTTCATTCATAATTTTTTGTTCATCGCTTTTCGGCAGTCTCTCGGACAATAGGCGTGCGTCGGGATTTCTCCCCGATCGAACTAGATAGCAAGCGGGCGGAGTAGAGGCTCGTATCTCATCACCCGAAAGACTGCCCAGAAGCGATAAATTTATCCCTTAGTTATCACCTTTCACCTTCTTCCTTCTTCCTTTCATGTATCTCTTGCTTCCTTTTCATAGCCAAACACTTTCTGTTAATTCGCTTTCAGGCTCTCCCTCAACACGATTCCATTCGTTCGGAATCCATATCTCAAGCCTGTTAATAACACCGATGAGAACTGCTTCTCGCTCAAGCCCTATTTCATCTCGCAGTTTTGTTGGGATAGCTATTCGCCCTTGAGTGTCAGTTTTAACTTCTGATATGCTTGCGGACCATCTTCGTTGAGCATCTGCAGTCACCTTTTTGCCTTGAACTTGTTCGATTAAGCGTTCCGCAACTTTTTCAATCTCTTCAGCCGAGTAAACCATAAGGCATGGAGCTTCTAATGATTTAGCAATGAATGCTGCATCTTGCAGGTGGCGACGAAAGTTAGGAGGTAATACAAGCCTGCCTTTTTCATCAAGTAATCGCTCGTGCTCGCCTGTAAACATCGTCTTCCCTGGTTATCTGCACTCAACTTTTGCGAAGCAAATGTCATATTGCGCTTGGGTATTACTACCCTTTCTCTCCCTATTGCCCCACATTAACCCCTATTGCTCCACTTTTCAACACTTTAAACAAAAAATGGTCAAAACGTTCTTTTCTTGAGCACAGCTTCATGTTGAAGTTGAACTTAGAGAGCTACGCTAAAGCAAAGGCAGAGTCGACAAAAACGCATTCAGTGCGTTCTGTTTTTCGCACGGTATACCTATTCCAGCGGAACTGATCAATTTATCAAGGTCAGGAATTGGGGAGCTTCTGTACGCAGCTATCATATGCTCTGGTTTCCAATTGATGATTAAAGCGCATTGGAATCTAGTACCAAATTTTGAGCGACGCTGAGAGATGCCTAAAATTTTTCTGTTTCCGATAAATAGCTCTCCTGGAGCTCTGCTTATAAAGCAAATCAAGTCCGATGCATCTGATCGAGAGAACTTTTGATCAAAGAGAGAGCACTCAATATCTAACTGTTTCAAAGCATCATGCCAGATCTTACCAATCCACATAGATGCTTTTGAAATGTCGGGATTCCAAAATTTTGATTCTTGAGGAATGAAAATATCTACCCATAGCATATCTTCCGGTGAGACAAGCACTGCCCCTCCACCACTCTGCCTTACGGTTAAGTTGATGTTTTGCTCTTCAAGGTAACTCAAGTTCAGAAAAGCCCTTCCCCTTTGGCTTTTACCTAATACGAGGCAGGTATCTTCGGGCTCTATGAGCCAAATTGTCGGCTTTTGCCAATCTTCAAGGTTCGCTTCATGAGCAAGAGCCGTTTCAGAATATTTAGTTTCAATTGTCCAACTATCTAATTGATTTTCGGGTCTATGGTCATGCAAGATGCTTTCACTTTCTTGAAGGCCAGTCCCGACACCAATTCAGATAGGTCACCACGTCTATCGCTAATCGCGAAAAATCTTCGTTTGACCCATATGCAGTGTGGATCCTGAAATCAATGTACGACTTCTCAGGAACAGGCAAAAAAGGAGGCCTTTTGTACCAATTTGATTTTCGAATACGCCAAATTTGCTTCAAGGCAACAGGCCAGAGCGAGGGTTTCCTTAATACAGCAATGACTACAGACATAACGGTTCGACTACTTATGTTTGCTGTCATAGTTTTTGTAAGGAAAGGGACACAATTTAGCGATTACTACTGAATTGGGTCATCTGGTCGGAATTTATCCCTCATTTTGCCTTTTTTATCGGCAATTGAATTTTTTAAATTACCTGAGCGAACATTCATTGACAGTTGGTTCATCCCGGCTCGACCGAGCCTTCTGAGATTCTGCTCGAATAGTAAAGCGGCGGCAAGCATCATTGCAAATCCAATGAATGCCAACCAAAAGCTAATAGACAAGGTCAGAACTATAGTTACAAGGCCGATAATAAAACCAAGCACAGACCATTTGATATTTCGCGCTGAATGAGTATAAACCGTTGTTGTTGCAACTTCTTTTGCTAACGCTGGATCAGTTTCATGTAGCTGCTGTTCTATTTGGCTAAGTATTCTTTGTTCATCATCTGATAGTGGCATACTTATATCATCTCATAAAGACCGGCATTCAACAACGCATCAAAGCTGAGTTTTTATTTTCACGACTCCGGCCCCCATTGCTGAATTCCTCTTTTCTTGGAGTTCAAACCCTTTTCAGTCAGTGTGCTTACCACGCCTATTGAGTCGGGACCGTATTTAGATCGGATTCTGTCGATTGCATCTTCAGTTTCTCTCCAATCACGATCATTGGTTCCTATTTCATCAAAAGACAGTTGCAGTCCATTTTTTGCCTGAGAGAAGTTTGAGGCCCCAACACCCAGAAGGCGAACACCGGTTGATAAATCTACAGTTTCGAGCAAAGCAATTGTTTCCCGAGCAATCACTTTCCCGCTATCGGTTGGGTTCGGGAGGGTTACCGACCTCACTAACGTTGAGAAATCAGAGAGCCGTACCTTAAGGGATAAGGTTCTAGCAAGATTTTCGGATCCTCTCAATCTTTTACCAACCGAGTCAGAAAGCCTAAAAATCTCTGAATGAACACGTGGTAAGTCAAATAAGTCACTGGCAAAAGTTTCTTCATTTGAAATAGATTTAGCTTCATGAGTAGGTTCAACGCTTCGTTCATCAATACCAAAAGACAGGCGGTGAAGATGTGCTCCCTGCACCTTGCCTAATGCATCCTTGAGGGTACCGAGCGGAAACGTTCGCAATTCGGAAACAGATGTTATGCCTAGTTGTGCCAAACGCTTCACAGTAGCTGGACCAACGCCCCACAATGCTTTCACAGGTAACTTATCCAGGAAATCAATAACACCATCAGGATGGATGACCATGACACCGATTCCAGGAATTGGTCCAGATTCACTTGGCGAAGGTTTAGCTTCTTCGGTGGCTAATTTCGCCATAAATTTATTCGGGGCAATACCAACGGAGCAACTCAGACCATGTTCGGACCGGATATCTTTCCTTATCGCTTTGGCTATTTCAACAGGAGTACCATAAAGTCGTTGACTCCCTCCGACATCCAAAAAGGCTTCATCAAGTGAGATCGGTTCAACGAGTGGGGTATATCTATGAAAAGTTTGCATGACCTTGTAACTAGTTGCTGCGTAATATGTATGGTCTCCTGGAAGAAAAATTGCCTCAGGGCAAAGCTTCTTTGCGCGAAAGGCTGGCATAGCCGAATGGATCCCAAAAGAACGTGCCTCATAGGAGGCAGCAGCCACTACTCCACGATTTCCCACACCACCTACTACAACAGGTTTACCAATAAGTTCCGGCTTTCGCACAAGTTCAGCAGAGACAAAGAAAGCATCCATGTCGACGTGCATGATGTGTGAAGTTGAAATTTTTTTACTCATGTCAGACGGTTTTCAGGATGCCCAGCTTGATGCGCCCTTACTATAATTCAAGCCTAGGACATACCTTGCTAGGAGTCTATGCTTTTTTTAGGTGCCATTAGTCACTGTTTAATTGCTAAAAAATTCCAAGTTCTTAGTGACTGATGCTTTATGATTGAAACATGACTGATGAAATAGACCCAAAAGACGGGGATTCCTCAGAGCATAAAGAATCTTCCATTGAAATTATACCTAACTCAAAGATTGGCAAGTTCGATGTTGCTAATCTACCTATTACCGCAACCCCGATGTCAGGTCCATCAAAGCCTTCTCAGGCAATGGCGTTCGGTTCAATACTTTTAGGCGGACTCTGCGGTGGATTGATAGGTTTTGCATTCACAGATTTGCAGTGTTCTGGCAGTTGTGCAGGTGCATCCGGAATTAGCGCGCTCATTGGAGCAATAGTTGGTGCTGGTGGTGTTGGTGTCGTATCAATTCTTGCTCTACGCGCCATGAATGAATGGAAAAGTAAATCAGAACCTCAAATAGATACCGGCAATGGTCCCCAGCAAGACTCTATAGATGATTAGCTATCATGAGCTTCGTGATATAGCGCTAGAATGCGTTGCTTCTGTGACATCTACAATCAATATTTGTTCAACAAAGGAACAAAGCACTGATATTAAAAAGAAATCATCTTCCTCTGATTATGTCACTTCGCTGGATCGACAAATTGAATCAGAAACTGTTCAATTCATCAGGAAAAACCGAACGAGTGACGGAATTCTAGGCGAAGAAGGGGCTTATGCGTCTGGAACTTCTGGAATTCGGTGGATAATCGACCCAATAGATGGGACAAGTAACTTTGTATATGGAGTTCCCTATTTCAGTATCTCTATTGCCATTGAGGCTGATGGAAAAATCGTTGCCGGGGTTGTAGCAGACTTGAGCTCAAACGATGTTTTTGATGCTGTCAAAGGCCACGGTTCGAGATGCAACAACGAAATAATTACGGTGAACGATAATGATTCTCTTCAGAGTGCCATAATCGCAACAGGATTCAGTTACCGGCCCGAACGAAGGGAGTTTCAAGGGGGCATGTTGCAACACATTCTTCCTAGAATTGGCGATATTCGTCGTTTCGGTTCTGCTGCTCTGGACCTTTGCTGGCTTGCTACGGGCCGTTTAGACGCGTTCTATGAGGAGGGACTGAACCTATGGGACTACGCTGCAGGTAGTCTAATAGTCTCCGAGGCCGGAGGCACCGTTAGAACTACCAATCTAGCTCATGGCATAAACCTCCTACTTGCCACGAATACGCGTCTGGATAAAGAATTTCAGATATTGATAAATAACGCGCTGCAACATTAACTAGGAATCCTTAGCCCCACCTACCAACCATCTTGATAATCACCTATGCTGTGCGTATGACTACAACGATTTTAGTTGTTGAAGACGATGAACGTATTCGCACAGCGGTCCGGTTAGCGCTCCAAAAAGAGGGATGGGAAGTTTTAGATGCCGCAACTGGCGAAGAGGCACTTCAAATTTTCCAGTCAGAGAAATGCGATATTCTTCTAATTGATATCATGCTTCCTGGCATAGATGGATTTGAAGTTTGCCGTTCTGTCAGGAAAATTAGTGATGTACCCGTAGTAATGGTTACAGCAAGGGATGATACTCATGATGTTGTCGCCGGATTAGAAGCAGGAGCGGACGATTACCTAACTAAACCTTTCTCCCCTAAGGAACTTAGCGCGAGAATTAGAGCACTTTTGAGGAGAGTTCGTCTCCCCTCACCAGAATTGAGCAAACTCGACTTCGGAGACCTAAAGATCCTTCCAGATCAAGGTCAAGTCATAGTAAATGACCAAACTATTCATTTAACAAGAACAGAGTTTCAATTACTCGCCGAGCTCGCTTCTGTACCAGATCGTGTTTTCAGTAGAGATGAACTACTGGAGCGGGTTTGGGGTAAAGACTATTTTGGCGATGGAAGATTAGTTGACGTTCACATTCGTAGACTACGAAAAAAAATTGAGCCTGAAGATGCACGACCTCAGTATGTAGTTACCGTCCGAGGTTTTGGTTACAAACTAAAGAGTTGACAAATAGTGAAATCATCCAAGCAGTCGCTCCGAATCAGGACAAGGCTAATTTTGACATTCGGACTAAGCGCACTGTTAATCACTAGCGGAATATCTGTACTCACATACTTCCTCGTGCGAGGAAACCTAATTGAAAATAGAGACCAAAGTGCCTTAAGCGTTGCATCAGTTAATGCGAGACAAGCTGAACGGAGGATATTTGAAGGAGCTACGGACAAAGCGGTGAGGGATTTTCTTTCAAACCTTCGAGGGGTGCGTGCAGAATCAACACCGGTATTAAGGCTTGAAACTGACTGGATTTCGGCTGATCCGGTAGTTTTCGCAGCTCCAGATAGCATTGATGCGAAGCTATTAGAAGTCGTCAATAGCTCTCCCCTAGACGGGGCAAAAATGAAATACCGCATGGGAAATGGAACGCCGGTACTAGTTGTTGGCTTTCCTTTAGCAACTCGAAATGCACTTTATTTTGAAGCAACACCCCTAGACGACATTGAAGATACTCTTGATTCCCTAGCGACCATTTTGATGTTAGTGAGTGGCGGGGGGTTTCTTTTTGGAATTGCCTTAGGTATGTGGTCATCGAGAAGAGTTTTATTCCCCGTTGAAGAAGTAGGACAGACAGCACGAGCAATTGCAGTTGGTGACCTTTCGGCGCGTCTAGACGTCGGGAAAGACCCCGACCTTGAGATGCTGGCATCGACATTTAACCAAATGGCTAACACCTTAGAACAAAGAATAGAAGCAGATGCTAAATTTGCAAGCAATGTCTCACATGAGCTTCGTTCACCCTTAACTACAATCATGGCGTCTATTGAAGTTCTTAATGGCAATGCAGACTCTCTTGACGAAAATTCTAAACTTGCTCTTAGTCTTTTGAATGAGGACTTAGAGCGTTTCGAACAACTAGTAGAAGATCTTCTAGAAATTTCACGTTACGATGTCGGTGCCAACGCACTAACACTAGAGAGATTTCTTGTTGTGGAGTTCTTGGAGAGGCTCACCGAACAGCGAAGCTCCGGAGTAATTAGTATCAATTTTCCGTTTGAGATAAACGATATTCTCATTGAAGCTGACAAGAGGCGGTTAGCTAGGGTGTTAAGCAATTTACTTGACAATGCCGATCATTATGCGGGCGGTGCTACCCACATCGAAGTGAGAGCCGATGAGGACACATTGATACTTTCTGTAATCGATAATGGACCAGGGATTACTCAAGAAGATCGGTCATCAATCTTTGAAAGGTTCGCTCGTGGAACAGAGGGAAGTCGCAGAGGGTCCAGCAAAGGGACTGGCTTGGGATTGTCGCTCGTGACTGAGCATGTCAAGCTTCATGGTGGATCTGTAGAAGTTACGAGCGCCAATTCAGATGGAAGTGGGTCAAGATTCACCGTAACTTTGCCAGGAGTAATTAGATGAAGAAAACACCTATTCTTTTAGCCATTCTGCTCTTGTTTACATCTTTATCCTGTGGCGTTCCAGAGGATAACAAACCTGGAACAATCGCCTCGCCGTTGATCGACCGTGCTGAAATTCCGGAAGATATTTCGGTTGATGGTGAAGGCCGAAATGAATACATATACCTATTTGATATAGACAATAAGCTCTCACCTGTACTTCGAAAGATCCCATCTGTTGACTTAAAAGTCACTGACCTAATAAATGAACTCACTGCTGATTTATTGCCATTTGAACGCCAAGCGAACCTTAGTACTACAGTGCCGATAGGCCTATCGTTAGCAGGGGTAACTCAAGATAATGATCTTGCAATTATCAACTTTAATGCGGGCGGTCTGGAAGTGATCGAAGGAGATGAACTTGCTAAAGCTTTGGCACAAATTGTTTGGACTTTAACAGAAACTGGTGATTTAGATTCCATTATCATTTCAATAGAGGGAGAAATAAAAACATGGCCAACACCCAACAGCGGAGATCAGCAACTTTTAAGAAGAATTCAATTTATGAGCTATGCTCCAGAAGTCACATTAGGAATCACAGGCTAGAAACCTAGAAAGTCTTATTCATAAAAACCAAAAGGATAAATGAAAAATGGAGGTAGTACTTTCAATAGATGCAGGGACCACTGGAGTTAGATCTATGTTGGTTGATAAGCAAGGATCTATCGTTGAAAGCGCATATCGAGAGTTTTCTCAGTATTTTCCTCATGACGGCTACGTAGAACACAACCCATTAGAAATTTGGGAAGCTATAGAAGATACGATAGCCGAAGTTATTCAAAGGTTTGGATCACAACCAGTCGCAATCGGTATAACCAATCAGCGGGAAACCATAGTTTGTTGGGATAAGAAAAGTTCGCTACCTCAAAGTAATGCTCTTGTCTGGCAGGATAGGCGGACTTCCAGGAGGTGCACACAATTACTGGAAGACGGGGTTCTTCCTTTAATAAGGGAATCAACAGGACTTGTTCTAGACCCTTATTTTTCAGCTACAAAAATTGAGTGGCTTATTCAGAATAGAATTGAATTATCGGAAAGTACTGCTTTCGGGACTATAGACAGTTGGATTCTGTGGAAATTAACCGACGGTGGAGTTTTTGCGACTGACGTCACTAATGCATCGCGCACTATGCTATTCAACATCCATGACTTATCTTGGGACGATAATCTCCTTGAAATATTTGGAGTTCCAGTAAGCAATTTGCCGGAGGTTTTACCGTCAAGTGGGCATTTTGGGATAACAAGAAATCAATCAATGCTTAATGCAGGAATTCCAATAACAGGAATTGCAGGAGATCAGCAAGCATCATTATTTGGACAAACAGGTTTTGCAGATGGAGATGCAAAGAACACTTACGGCACAGGGTCCTTTGTTCTCTTGAACACTGGAGACTCATGTCCTGACCCTGTTGATGGGTTGTTAAATACAATAGCGTGGTCGCTTCCAAACGATGGAAAGAATTCTGTGACGTATGCTCTGGAGGGATCAATTTTCTCAACAGGTTCAACTGTTCAGTGGCTACGTGATGGACTGGGTATCATCAAAGAGGCGTCGGAACTGGAAAACCTCGCACTCCAATGTGATTCAACAGACGGAGTATTTCTGGTTCCAGCATTCACTGGGCTTGGTAGCCCATGGTGGGACCCTTCAGCTAGAGGCACTTTAATAGGAATAACGAGAGGAACAGGTCGTAGCGAGATAGCGCGCGCGGCGATTGAATCAATGGTTTTTCAAACCCGAGATGTGGTTGAAAGCATGCGAAAAGCCACTGGAAGACCTATAAGAAGTCTCAAAGCTGACGGCGGGGCTTCAGTGATGAATATGATGCTACAGCTACAGGCAAACCACTTACAGGTCAACGTATATCGACCCACCTCACACGAGACTACAGCTTTAGGCGCCGCATACTTGGCTGGACTTGCTCATGGGTTTTGGAAATCTTTGGAAGAGATTGCCAGCCTTTGGTCAGTTGAATTCACTGCCTACCCGACAGACCTTACCGAAATGGATGAATTTGCGCACCAGAAATGGCTACTTGCAGTCAGGCGTAGCTTAGATTGGGCTATCTAGGATTCAGAGTTCAGTAAGAGTGCTCTTTATCTGACGGATCGCTTGATTGGTCCTCTGTTCATTCTCTATTAAGGCAAACCGTACGTAGCCTTCCCCACCAGGACCGAATCCAATACCTGGCGATGTAGCGACTTTTGCTTCTTTCACAAGCCATGAAGCAAAATCGATTGAGCCCATATCCGCATAGGGTTCAGGTATTTTTGCCCAAACAAACATGGTTCCTTCTGGCGGTTGAATTTCCCAACCTATCCTATTGAGGCCATCGCAAAGGCTATCTCGCCGACTTTGATAAATGCTGTTCACTAGTTGTGGATGATCAGCTGCTTCGTTCATCGTCACAGTTGCTGCTATCTGTATTGGCTGAAATGTTCCGTAATCCAAGTANGATTTNAGTTTGGCGAGCGCAGCGATTACNTCGCTATTGCCCAGCATGAAGGCAACACGCCAGCCNGCCATTGANAAGGATTTAGTCATTGAATANAGNTCTACAGCGACGTCTTTCGCTCCTTCTGCTTCAAGAATTGANGGAGGTTGATACCCGTCAAAACCTAAGTCNGCATANGCGAAATCATGGACTAATATGACATNTTTTTNCTTTGCGAAGTCAACTACNTTTTGCATGAAGTCTAGATCAACACATGTTGTCGTGGGGTTGTGCGGGAAAGACAAAAGAATAACTTTTGGTTTGGGCCAGCTNTATTCCCATCTTTCTTGCATTGAGCCAAAAAAGTCTGTTCCCGTTGATAGGGGGATTTCCCTNACTTCNGCNCCTGCGAAAAGCGGCGCGTAGAGGTGTATTGGGTAAGAGGGTGAAGGAACGAGGACTGCATCGCCTGCTTGGACCAAAGCCCACATTAAATGCGAAAGTCCCTCTTTGGCACCAATTGTGTTAATTGCCTCTGTTTCAGGGTCAAGCTGTACCCCNAATTTATTTTCATATAATTCACAAATAGCCTCTCGTAATTTAGGTAAACCCCGACTNAGGGAGTATCTNTGGTTACGTGGATTTTGCGCTGCTTCACAGAGNTTTTCAACAGCGATGTCTGGAGACGGGAGNTCAGGATTNCCAAACCCNAAGTCCATTATGTCATCCCCATTTCTTCTGCCTTCAATCTTGAGGTCATTTATGATCGTGAAGACATATGGGGGTAGATTATTGATTCGCCTAAACTCCATGTNTTTAGGGTAACNNGTTCCTGCGTCCAGAGCACGAACCATTAAAGATCTCTATTAATTCTTTCTTGCGCCGANGCCATTAGCGCTGCTCCNAGAGCTCCNGCTTCATTTCCAAACATTCCAAGCCTAATTTGGGTTAGCTTTCCATTATCCCTNTGGCCCACTCTTTTGTAATAAGCCTGTTGTATNGCATCTAGCAANGGGTCCCCAATTGAAGTAATTCCACCCGTAACAATNATCATNTCGGGGTCGAGGACATGAGATAGGTTCCGGAATCCAACCGCTACTTTTTCACNAAATTCAGTCAAAGNATTCTCGTANGGGANTGCATGAGTTTCGTNNCTCGAAATTAGNTTGCTTAGCTCAGCCCCTGACGAATATTGTTCCCAGCAACCGTAATTCCCGCACGGGCANGGGCGNCCATTCTCTTCTAGTGTCATGTGCCCGACTTCACCNGCTAATCCGTAGGAACCTCGAAAGATTGAACCGCCTAGAATTAATCCNGCTCCAATACCTGTGCCGAATGANATAACTANCAGATTCTCTATNCCTACCCCNGCTCCGATTTGATATTCAGCCCATGCAGAGCANTTCGCNTCATTCTCTACNAGTACTTGGGTTTGAATCTCCTCNTCAAGGATTTGCTTCAGAGGGAAGTCAATAAAGTTTGGAAGGTTTGGTGATGACTTTATCACTCCCGTTGGGAGAACATGTCCNGCACAACCAACNCCTATTGTTNTNATGCTCTCTGTAGTTTCTNNTATTAATGTTCTTGCCAATTTTACTACTATTGAAATTATCGCTTCAGGTTCATTCGGATGCTGTTGTTGCTGNAGAGCCGAAGATGANCCATCATCGTTTAGACGCAGAACACGCAGATTTGTTCCTCCGATATCAAATCCGAGGTTTGGCATCTAGGAGTTCATGTAGTAGCNGCAGAATCAATTCGTGCGCTTANCGCTTCAAGTGCAGCGCGAACAATTCGTGATTCAGCTCTTCGCTTAACAAAACCTGGAATTAGNATCGCAAGATCAGCTGNTAGGTGGTAAGCAACTTCTGTTTTCGTTCCGTCGTCAACAGGTATAAATTCGTACTCACCTTCAATTTTTTTTGTAATATCTCCCTCAATTTGTCGCCATGCAATTCGNAGAGGGTTACTNCCGTAGTAGTACCGGAGTGTATAGGTAGTGCTTCGACCCATTGCTGCNGCTCGGAATCTAACGTCTCCTCCCANACCACTTTCATCTTCTGCTAGGACGGAAACAGATTTNANGTCTTCNGCCCATTCTGGGTAGCTTTTGAAATCAGTGATCACATCGAANCATTGTTGGGGTGTTGCNTTNATGATTTTTCGCTGNGTTGCGTGATCGCTCATGTTNCCCCTTTCAGTTGGATCTTTTCTTNAATCTGCCATTTATAATAGCCCACATATTGAGACTACCAAGGGCAAATAAGGATGCGAGGANCCCGAANGCAAAGTTGCTACTAGNTTGCATTGAAGCTAGNNCNATACTNCCAATGACNTCTATCGCAAGNGAACCNTAAAGAACAACTTTTATTTTTTGCGGCGNAGCCTTTGGTANTTTNATTAAGTCAATAGTTGTGATTATCTCGTATCTGCTTTTCGAAACTGATTGAGCGAATGCTCTCATCCCAAGGAGCACTCCAATNGAGAACATAGTTAGAGANACGATTACGTAAATTATCTCAAATGCCGACTGNATCGTTGCGATAACGCCTGTTATCAAAAATANAGTAGTNCCTATTCCAGAAAGCTTTACTAGGTAGTTTGATTTNGCATNATNCATTATTTAGCTTCCTTCTGANTTTNCGTTCANCTTTAGNAGCGAATCGTGAAATGCCGCAGCGAGATNATCGTANGAGAATTTTNTTTCGGCCCTNNGNCTAGANANCTTTTTCATTTCTTGATANNTAGTTNCATCATCAAGGATTTCACAGATCGCTTCTTTTACGCTGTCTACATCTTTGGGGCTNGATACCACTTTTCCTGTCATTCCCTCCAGTACAGCNTCCNCTGCTCCCCCACTTTTNCCNGCAAGTTGAGGTATACCTGCTGCCGCTGCTTCNAGGAAAACAATTCCGAAACCCTTCCTGCTCTANGCCTCCCCACCTGACNCTACAGAGCATGGAAAACAGGTCNGCCAATCCNTATANGTTTGGTATGTCCTCATCTGGGACATGGCCCANAAANNTTACTGGAGCTTCNTTTCNCCTGGCAATATTCTCNAGCCTTCTTTGNTCTCTTCCAGTTCCTGCTANNAGGAGCTTCAAACGAGGGCGNCTCGNNTNNAGNTCCGCACAGGCTTTAATCAGCACNTCCATTCCNTTTCTAGGAACAAGCCTACTTAAAGTGAGAATGACCTCATCTGCTTCATTNAGGTTATATTTNGANCGAGCATACACTCTCTGCTGTGGAGTTAANGGTTGAAAACGNTTNTCATCGACTCCAGGNGGAACAATAACNACTGGAAGNGAAGTTTTTGCAGCTCTTTCAGCTTCTTCAGTNGAATANTGGCCAGCNGTTACTACCAACTGNGAATTNCGCAATACTTTNCGTAATATTTGTTTTAGTCCAGGGATTCTTCCGGGAATCGTTACCTCNGCTCCATGCAGTATGACACCNTAAGGTGTTCCNATTTTCGGGCCCAANATTCCNACNGGAACTGCTGGATCAAAAAGAACAAAATCTATNTTCCGCCTTTTGATGATTGANNNAATNTCNNTGGCAAGCTGNGGCGTNGGNAGCANTACTCGCTGNTTAGTNCGNATAATCTTATGCGTCTGTTTAGNATCAAANGCTTCACAATTCTCATAGGNNGNACANAGGACTGTTACTTCTTCTTGNGGTAATCTCCGATAAATTTCCCANANATAAGACTGTATTCCNCCTACTTTTGGGGGGTAATCGTTCGTAACTAGNAAATGNTTCAATTCTTAACCTTTNGCGTTTTGTNTACTTGCNNAACTTGTANCGCNAGTTCTCGCTGAACATCTTCAGATCCATCGTTTTCNATNCNCNTTAGTAGATTGNTCAATCCAAGTCGTTTTGCCGTCCANACGGCATAACTTCTTAACATNGANTCAGGGCTTTCTANATAACGGGNAACAATAGCCTGNACNTTCTCACTCTCANTAACCCCTATATTACCCAATACTAANAGGGCGTTCCTCCTCAGATAGCGTGGGTCNCGTTGTGGTATGTACCANTGNCCANANCTTGNTATNAATGNTTCATCGTCCTGTTCNANAATGTCAAAAATAGAGACGGNNGATTTNNTTTGTCTANTCTTCAAGTCGCCTACTCGCTCCTCGTATTTGTTTATTGGACAAATNTCTTGGCAGTCATCACAACCATATATCTTATCGCCTANNGCCTCTCTGAATTCNGGGGGGAAATCTTCNGGNGATTGCACTAACCAAGCNAGGCANCGGTTACTNTCAATTACTCCGGGNGAAATTATTGCTTCNGTGGGGCAAGCATTTATGCATTTNGTGCAGGGCCCGCAATTGTCTTTTANCGGAGTATTAGGATCAAAATTAGCGTTTGTTAGTATTGAACCNAGAACGAACCAAGAGCCTCTTTTAGGTATTAAGATNTTNGCGTTTTTNCCATACCATCCNANACCCGCTTGATAGGCTGCTTCNCGATCTACTAAAGCATTATCGTCTATCAAAATTATTGCTCTGTATCCTTTGCTTTCTAANTNGTCGGCNACCGCNGANAGACCTTNNCGGAGCNTTTCATAATAATTTTCTTGAGCGTAAAGTGCTACTTTCCCTTGNGGGTCNCTTNCNTCGAATNTNCCCTCTTGAGGTTTCCAATATGACCTTGCACCAACTANNAGGGATTTCGCATCNGNCATGGTGATTGTAGGTGTTGTTGANCGGANNGGGTTCCGNTANGTGAAATTCATTCCGGCGTGNAANCCTTGCTCTTTTCGNGCTTTAAGTATCTCAAGAGTTTTNCNGAACTGCTCAGCTTTTGCTATGCCGAAAGCGTCNAGTCCATTTTCAAATCCGATTCTTTNCANNTCACTGGCTTTAATCAATGTTTGCACACTTTAATAATCGCAGATTGTTAAAGCGATGNAAACTATCAACCGGAGCTTCTGATGCTGATAACAGGATTACGTAGTTNTGGGAGAAGNCCGACTTTTGTCATTGACTTCATNGATTTCCATTCNTCAAGGCTTACGATGACTGCTGCTTTNGGGTCTCGNTCACATATGAACGTGACTAAACAGTCATCGCAANNGTCCGTATTAATAAGTGGACATGATTCACAATCAATAGAAAGATANTTTTTACTCATGNNCCCACAGTAATCTGTGGGTNTGACAATCTATTTGNGAGANNGNCTACTGACNTGATNGATTCTTGATTTCAACAACNTCAACACCGCTTTCACACCATCGGCANTNTACAGACTCTATNTGNTCTTCAAGGATTTTCTGATCTTCGATAGNTAACTTNCCATCTGTCGTGAAGTGGTGAAACTCAGNTGTTCGNTGCATTTTAATGACATCAAATCGTGTTAAGTTCCCACATGCNNTGCANCNATAACGGTTGTTTGTNTTCATTTGGGAACCAAGTCTTGAGTGTAGGTTTGAAGTTCNTGNAGNTTNGATTTAGCTGCTCCGGAATNNATAGAAGAGCGGGCTCTTTCGATACCATCAACAAGATTTTCTGCTATNCCAGCCACGACTAANCCNGCGGCAGCATTTAGTACGATAATGTCGCTTTTAGGCCCATTTTCTCCATTNAGTACTTGAATTGCAATCTGTGCATTATCTTTTGAATCCCCACCGTAGATTTCTTTCGGATTAGTCGTTGTCATCCCAAGATCATNGGGATGNATTTCGGTTGTTTCGATCTTNTCTTGCGTAATAACGTGAGCTAGATTTGGTCCGGTTGTTGAGAGTTCATCTAAGCCATTGTGTCCGGTCACTACCATTCCCAATTCTGTTCCTGTGCTTTGCAGAACTTTAGCCATCATCTTTCCAGTCTCAGCAGATGGGACACCAACAACTTGTCTTTTGAGAAAAGCAGGGTGAGACAGNGGACCTAGGNTGTTGAATATTGTAGGTATTCTTAANTTCGCTCTTATCGGTCCGGCGTGTTTCATCGCTGGGTGAAAGGTTCGAGCAAAAGCGAAACCTAGACCTACCTCGTTTACGCAACTTTCTACCTGAGCTGGCGTGAGCGTTGCTGAGATTCCTAGTTCATCAAGCAGGTCGAATGACCCTGAAGTTGATGAAGCTCTTTTGTTCCCGTGCTTGCAGACTNTAGCTCCGGCTCCAGTTGCGACAAAAGACGCTATTGTTGACACGTTTAGTGCTGCTTGCCTTCCCATTTGGGATCCNCCTGCGCCNACNAGGTCGATTGTTTCTTCGGGGCAGTGTAACCTGACGCATGATTCTCTCATTGCCTTTACAAAACCTNTGACCTCTTGATGTGTTGGTCCNTTTTTATTCAATGAGACCAGGAACGATTCTAAGTCTTTGTCATCAACATCGCCTTGAAGAATTGACANGAGCACAGCGNTGGGCAAGNTCGCTTGTTAGATTTTGGCCGANATCAATACTCTTAAGAATCTCAGCNAAACTGAATGGNTCACTTTTAGAGGGCATGTGTCCTAATTTAGGCTAACGCCTTTCTTATTTTGTGGATTCTGTATGCTCTTCTGNTTAATCAGATACTTTTGTCAATGTGTTCTCGTCTGTATGGTGCAACAGGTCCTCTTGGANAGCCATTTTAAGGACTGAATCCTCTGCATAGGACCATTCGCCTTCACCGAGAGTNATATCAACTTTGTATTCCACTGTCGAAGCNTTTTGAGCAAGATACTTGTTCTCAAGTATTCCATAGTTGGTTGAACCTAATTCTGCAGTCATCGTGAAAGAAGTAGCATCGGGTTCACATGTTCCTCCNGCGATAACAACTGTTCCNCTTGGAACCATGAAGCATCTCATGATCTGCTTTTCAGCTGGATCGTAGAGCCAATAGCCTACNTCTGTGTGGAAGGGGTCTTGATCTAATTCATCAGATCGCCATGCTGCCATTCGGTAATCTAGCCCGTATAGATGTTGGTTTCCATTGTCTACAGGCCCNAAGGTCGAGAATGTTACTCTTTCGAAGTAGCTTGTCTGGCCGGTNTCCTGNTCTTCGTTATGGTANGAGAAGTCCATTCCTTTATGCCCTTCCCAAGTGCCGACCATGGATAGCAATGGTCCAAAATTCTCAACTGTTAGATCTTCGGGTGCGGTCATTATTTCTCCTATTTGTTTCTACATNTAACAANGCCTTACTTAAAAAATTAGCACTTTAAATGGAAAGTTATAACTTGGACGACAAGTTTCTTTTGNTTTTAGNAAATCTCCTTGTCNCGCCATNAGGTTGTACTTTTTGGGTTTACCGGACAAACTAAATGATGGTGAGTTGGCCGGATGGTCGCAACGCAACTAGTTGTGTTGAGGAAGGTCGGGGCTCCTATGGACAAAACGCTGACGAGAGTCAGGATGGAGTGATCTATCGATAAGGGCAGCAGAAAGTAAACCGCCGATGGCCTTCATGGCACAGGTAAGGGTGAAACGGTGTGGTAAGAGCGCACCAGCATCTGAAGTGATTCNGATGGCTAGGTAACCTCCGTTTGGAGCAAGGTCAAGTGTGGAACATGGGTCGTTCATCCCAATTGCTAGAAATGGCGATAGTTCCCAGGTGGACCGCAAAGATGGATGATCGTCAAGGAAGTAATTGGAAACAATCTTCTAAACAGAACCCCGCCTATAGGCCAACTCACCTGACTTATTTGTTGTCAAGTGTGTTGGTTGAGGAAATCAATAACTGCTGTGTTCGCTCCTTCGAGGAAATCTGAGCTTTTCCATTTCTCAAATAGCGTTGCGTTTGGGGCAAGGTCAGCAATTTTTCTTGACGTGGACTGTGGATGGTAGAGGTCATTACCCATCAAAATTAATAATGGAGTTTTAATGCGAGAAACTTCTTGTTCGGTTGCGGTTAGGAGGAAATCCCCATCCCACATATTGTGCTTAAATTTCTTCATAGTTTCAGTTGTAGGTCCAGATTGTTCATTGATTATCTCTTTAGCCCAATCGTCGAACATATCGTAAAAAGCTTGTCTATTCTGATCAATACCTACTGGTTGCAACATTACAGCTGACTTAAATCTTTCGGGGTATGTTTTGAGTAGGTTTGCAATAAATGGGCCCCCAATACACATGCCGATAAGGTGACAATTCTCTACCTCCAGATGATCTAGCAAAGAAATCTGATCTTCTTTATAAACTTCCCAATTGTCGTTTTCCGTAATGGGTGCAGCCGAGGTTCCTGCGTTGCGTTGATCCATTCCGATCAGCTCAAATTGATCTTGAAGCTTTTCTCTTGGGTTCCAAGGCATATTGTTCCAGAAGTTATTTGCGGAGCGCATTCCGCCGGGAGCGAGCAGAAGAATTTGGTGACCATCGCCTTCTATCTCATACGTTATTGTTGTTTGCCCTCGTTTGTAGGATTTCATTAACTTCTCCTTTACTAGTGTTTGTTTCTTTTGAGATTACTTCTTAGCTAATAAATATGCGCTTGCTATCCCCAGTGAAGATGCAGCTATGACAGTTCCAGTGAATGAATGGCTAATTACTGGTAACCAAATTATCGGCCAAAGGCCCACTCCAAGAAATCGGAATGAGAGAACAAAAGATAATCCTCCACCTCGATTATCAGGGATGGCTGTGGCACCTAAAGCTTGTAATGCGACTGACATGCAACCTATAGCACCTCCAGCTAGGGCCCAGAAAATTCCTAGAGTAATGGGTCCAGCCGAGAAGACGATGAGGCTTGAAAGGACTACAAGGCCAACTGCCGCTATAAAAGATGATTTTTGGAACCCAATTTTGTCAATCTTTCCCCCCCAGATGGGGCTTAAAATGAAGTTTGAAAAGGCTCCCCCCATAAGGATTAGTCCTGCATTTGAGCCTGATACGTTGAATTCGTCTCGTGCAACGACTGCGACTAGGACATTGACCCCCATGGGTCCTGCTGCAACTATGAGAGTTGCGAATCCGATGAGGATGACTTTCCGCTGTAGCAGGTTTTTGAATGATAGTATGCTTGAAATCTGACGGGGCTTCCCGTCAGGGGGAAATATCGATAAAAGTATTGAGATAAATACTATGACCCAAAATGCTGCTCTCCATTCAGTATCTGCTGAGATACCCCCGATCAATGGAGCCATTCCCATGCCGAGCGCTTGAAAGCTTGCATATATTCCTACTTTGCTCCCAAATCTTGATTCTGGGTTCCGCTCTGCTAATCCCGATAGCAAGAGTGGGGTGATGAATGCGTTAGAGATTCCTTGAAAGCTTCTCCCGAGAAGGAATATTTGTAGATTCGGAGCTAGTGCACAGGCCATAGAGGAAAGTGCATACAGTAGATACGTGGCGCGCACAGTTCGTTTTCTCCCCCACTTCTCCCCTAGTGTTCCTGAAACAAGGAGCAAGATCGCAAAGGGTAGTAGATACGCTGTGAAAGTCCATCCAATCGTTTCGGTTGAAGTGCGAAAGCTTGTTCTTAATTCTGGAAACATTGGCAAGACAAGTGTGGCGCCAAATGGCCCCATGAACCCACCTACGTACAGTGGGAGATTTCGCATTGATTTGAGCACTTAAGGTGAACTTCGGGCTTTACCCCGAAGATGTGGTACAAACATCGACGACTAATCTTGGAGGATTAGGAATTGATAACACTCTGAAGTCAACTCTTTCTTCAATCCCTAGCACCCAGTGTAGTACGCCTTCAAACTCTCCATCCCAAACTGCTTGCTTCAGGTTACGTGTCCGAGTTGGAGACAAACTTTGTGGCGCTTGGGATGGCTCCGCTGACTCATTGCGAGAATAGCCATATCCTAAGACGAAGACCTCAAGCGCATACCCTCCTGTTACAGATATTGGGTCACCGCTCCCCATAGAAAGTGGAATTCCATCAGCCCAAAACACATGGAAGCTATCTGGTGACCCGTTGGGCTCATTTACGTCAGTTTCAAATTCTAGAACAAAACGATCGTAGTCAGCATGCACGCCAGTTCGAGCATCTTTGAGTAGGTACGGTCCATAGATAGAGTTCTCAAATCCGTCCCCTGAATCTGTTCCCCAGTGAAATTTTATTTCTTCTCTGATCGTGGCACAGTTAAGTTCATCTATAGCACCGTCGTAACCAGGAGGTGTTGTTTGAATGACAGGTGTTGGCTGAATGAAGACTGGTGATTCTTTGGTGCTTTCTGGAGTTTGCTGCTCTATTGGTTCGACGTCTTTAATGCTTTGGTTTTCTATTGCTTCTTGGCTTGGCTCAAAGACCATATCTTCAGTGCTGCAAGCCCCAATCAGAGCTAAAAGTGAAATGAGAGCTAGTAGTAGTCTTCCTTTAAATGGGGCAATGGTATGATTTTTCATGCTGTTTCATAGCGTTATGGCTTATTTGTTAGATTAGACGATCCTCTGTGCCAAAACATGTCATTTGATTTCGCGTTAGTTTCTTTTCTCGGCAGTGTGGTTGAATTTAAGCAGTACGGGGGTGCTTGCATCTATTTGTATTTGAGTAAATGAAGCAGTGTCGAGTCTTGTTCGCCAGCCCACCGAATCGTCTACTCCCAAAGTCCAAGCTACGGCGGCTTTGATAGGTGATACGTGCGTGACGATCAATAAATGCTGCTTTGAATTTCGTTGGACACTCTCTAGAAACGATTTTACGCGAGCTCCTAATGTTTCTAATGATTCTCCTTTGGGTGGCGTAAACGATGGGTTATTTTTCCACTCGCTCCATGTTTCTTTTGAAATTGTGTCGATANNTNANCGCNGTCCCATTCCCCATAATCTAGCTCAATCCACTTTTCATCTGTTTCTATTTCCTTATTGAATACTTCTGCTGTTTGAATGGCTCTTTGAAGTGGGCTGGATATTATTTTGTCAACNNGCCCGATAGCCTTTGCCGCTCTTTTNGCTTGTTGCACTCCTATATCGTTCAGTGGGTTATCAATTCTTCCTTGNAGTCTGCCTTGTGCGTTGAAGTCTGTTTGACCATGTCTAAGGAGGGTTATTTTGGTCATTTATTTCTACTTACCTTGCATCATTTGACGTTGTATTCGACCTGTTTTAAAAAATAGTTTCATGTTTTCTTTTTCATAAATTTTATATTTTATAACTCCGTAAATTGCAGCTAGTAGACCAGCTACCTCCATGAGGACCAATAAGGCTGGGTCTTCCCATGTTGGGGCGTCAGCCTTATTTATTTGAAACCCGGATAATGGCCACCAGAATAAATCGGCTTTCGTCCATGCCCGGTCCAGGAAAAGATAGAGGAACATTCCGATGGGGATCCCTAACCATTTTCTTTGTTTTAAGCGTTTACCTTGGAAAGCGATCATCACGAATGCCATTACGAGTACAGGTGCGAGAAGTGAATGGAGGACCCATGGGCCCTCAAGAACCATTTCGATCACAGGTATTAACGATCCAATGATGATTAACCTGTAGTCAATAGCAGGGCTCGCAAAGACTGTTGCAACGATAATGAAAGANAAGCCAGCGAACCACAAGAGCATAATTAACGAACCAAGATGCAACCGCATTCTTCGCAGTTGATGATGCTGTCTTCAGAAAGTTTTTTTATTCTATCTACTTCGACGGCCGGTAGTTCTAAATTACAACCATTACATGTTCGATTAACTAATCTTGCTATGCCTACATGGCCAGGTCTTGAGCGTAGGCTTTCGTATTCGCTTATTAGCTCGTTTGGTAGATCGTTTGTAAGGTGCACTATCTCTACCTTTATCTGATTTATCCTGAGTTCAATTTTTTTTATAGCTTCTTGTAAGACTTTGAAGAGGTTTGCTTCGTTTTCTTTGTTCTCCTCTTGTTGGGTACTGAGATTTTGGATCTCGTTTTGGATAGGTTCATTAAGTTCCATTACTTCAATGATTTGATCTTCAATTGCTATTTGACGCTCCTTTAAGCTATCAATGTCCATTTCGAGAGCTTGAAGTTCTTTGATTGCTATGACCTCACCACCATACAGTTTTCTTTTTTGATTCTCGATTCTTTCTTCTACTGTTGCCACCTCATCTTCGAGTCTTTTCTGGATTCTGTTATTTTCGTGAACTTCGGACTCTTTTGCTTTGAGAGCTTGATCTAGCTCTAGCATTTTTCTTTGGGTGGCTTCAATTTCCTTGCGTTCGGGGAGCTCTTTAATCTCGTGATTTGCTGCAAGTATTTGGCTGTCTTTTTCCTGCACCTNAAGTAATACGTGTAAATTTTCTGACGTTGCTATGGTCATAAGTTAAANCTTACTTAGGTTCGGAGTACTTGTCGTCATTGATACTGCTTCGGGNTTAAGTGNCTTCAGTTGTTTCTTCCGTTTGGTCATCTTCCGGTTCGGAATCNTCTTCGGATTCTTCTACTTCTTCTTGCTCANTTTCTTCTGGTTCTTCGGGTGGAGGGTCTCCGCAATAAATAGTAACGCGAACAGCATCGATATCTAGATAGTCATATTCGTAGTCGCATTCTTCGAACCCTTCGGGAATCTCATCTTCGCATGCGTCAATCTCTTCGTCACTTAGATAATCGAGAGTGATTTGCCCAGGGCAGGGGTTTGTTCCTGCTTCGGGGTCATCAGCGGTTCGGAGGTATTCTCCTCTTTGGGGAAATGGGTTGCAGTACGGAAATGTTCTGATGGGGAGGTTGGCATGATATTTTTCGTTGAAAGCACCCCAGACCTCTGCTGGGAATGACCCACCTGTCACATTTCCGTAGGGGTATATTCCCCTCATTGAAATTTTTTCGTTTGGGTTTCCCATCCAAACAGCTGTTGATAGATATGGGGTGTATCCTACGAACCACGCGTCTTCAAAATTTTCTGTTGTTCCTGTTTTCCCTGCCGCAGGTTGGGAGCCCATTGGCCATCCTGCACGGACTCCTGTGCCTTGGCGAACGTTTGCCCAAAGAGCGTCGGTGGCCCAGCATGATACAGATTCTGTGAGGATTCGTTGCGGTAGGTATCTGTCATCTTCACTATGTTCATAGATAGAGATCCATTCGTCATTCTCTAATCTCTCGATTCGTTCAATAAAATACGGCTCTCTCTTGATACCCCCGGATGCTAGCGTGCCATAGGCATTCGCCATTTCCATTGGGCTTACCTCTTCGACGCCCAGTGGTAGGGATATGACGGGATCCATTTCTGAGTCGATTCCCATTAGTCTTGCTGTGGAAATGATGTTATTGAGTCCAGCGAGTTGGCCGAGTTTGAGGAAACCGCAGTTGGAGGAGGACAGTAACAAATCTTTTATCTCTGCTATTTCACCGTCGTCATTGGCAAAATTATTTGCCTCGTATATCCCATCTGGTTCTGTATCTTCAGGGAATTCGCAAGGGCCTTCTCCGTTTACTTTGTCGTTCGTTTGGATGCCTCTTTGTAATGCCGTGACGAGTACGAAGGTTTTGAATGAAGATCCTGGTTGCCTTCTTCCCTGTGTTGCTAAGTTGAATTGGCTTTCACTGTCGAAACTTTCGCCTCCTATCATTGCTCGTACCGCTCCGTTATCAGGGTCCATTGCGGCGATAGAAACTGTAAAGAAGGGGTCGACGCCCCATTTATCTCGAAGCACTTCGTCACGGGCTTCGATTGCCATTTGCTGGGTTACTGGATTAAAGGTTGTGAAGACCCTAATACCTCCGTTAATCCCAAGGAGATCCTCTGTCCGTGATTGGATCCCTCCTCCGAGGAAAGTCGGATCTTCCAGTAGACTTCTGCGCACCTCTGCAACAAAGAAGTCGTCAGCTGAAGGTAAGGTAGGTTGAAATCGTTCGCTGGGAAGAGGTGTCTGGGAGTATTCTTCTGCTTCGGCTGGTGAGAAATATCCTAATTCGGCGAGCCTATCTAAAACGATTCGTCGCTGATAAGTTGCTACTTGTGGGTTAACGGTTGGGTCGTTGACGCTCGGGTTTCTGATGAGTGATGCGAGTAGCGCCGCTTCGGGCCAACCAAGTCCCTCATCAAGAGTTGCTTGTATTTCAGCAGGATTTTTATTAGCCAGATCTAGACCAAAGTACACTTCAGCGGCTGCCTTTATTCCGTATGCTGAACCTCCGAAATAGACAGTATTGAGATAAATCTCGTATATTTCGTCTTTAGTTAGTTGGTCTTCTAAACGAACAGCGAGTGCCGCCTCTTGCACTTTTCTTTCAACGGTTTGTTCTGGTGTCAGTACAAGGTTTTTGATTAGTTGTTGTGTGATGGTGGAACCACCTTGGCTGATACCCCCTGCATCCACATTTTCTATTAAAGCTCTTGCCGTGGCTTTAAGATCAACACCTTGGTGACTATAAAANTTAGCATCTTCAATTGCAAGTATTGCGTCGCGGACCTCTTGTGGAATCAGTTCAAGCAGNATGGGGGAACGGTTTTCATCAAAAAACGTTGCCATAAGTTCACCATTTTGGTCATAAATAAGAGATCGCGTTCCNGTGCTAGCGAGAGCTACTGGCGAGTGAGACCATTCGCCTGAGGTAGCTATTTCTTTGAGTTGGGGACCTGTTAAAACTGTAATCATGCCGACTACAAGCCCCGTCAACGCAAGTGTAATTGCAAGGCGGAAAAGAACAGTAAAAGGTCTCACACCTACAAAAGTAGCGCTACATGAGGCAATACTGATGTCACTGCNTTGTTTAGTAGGTGCCTCCGAGTTTCTGGTGGTCCCATGAGACAACTTTTGTGGCTTTTACGACTACGGCTGTTCTTTTCACTGACATCGCTTCTGCAACTTCGTCTAATGCTTCAGTGGGTATTTCAGGGTTATTACGGGCCATAACACCTTTTGCTAGTTGGTGAACTTGGTCAGGAGAGTCTACTAGTTCGGCTACACCATTAATTTGGACGCCTCTCAACTTTTCGTAAACAAGGCCGTCTTCAAGAAGACAGCTAATGCGATTGTCTCTTTGGAGATTCTTGATCTTTTGTGATTTNGTGAATGTTTCAAATACGATTTCTCCATTGACTACGTCAAACCACAATGTCGATAAATGTGGTGTGCCATCTTTGTTAATTGTGGCGACTTGAAGACTTTTTTGGGATGCTATGAATTGCGTAACCTCTTCCTCGGTCATGCGTATCATTTCTCGTCGGTTGCTCATGTTTGTGAAACTTACACTCAAGTTTTGGTTACGTCTAAATCAGGCTGAGGTCATCGTCCATAAGATGAGAGTCTTTAAAGTTTCTTCGGTTAATGTGTTTGGTATGGAGGCATCTAGTTTTTTTGACCTTTCGGAGCAAATCAGTGACGAGATCATGTCTAGTCTTAGTTCGCTTGAGGACTGGGGTATAGCTGATGGGCACCCAGGGCAATACAAGCATGATGTCATTGCCGATGAGATAATGACTCCTCAACTGATTGCTGCCGGTCTGGGCGTAATCAGCGAAGAATCGGAACCGACTGGCTTAGATAAACCTTTTGTTGCGATTGTCGACCCGATTGATGGGTCCACGAACGCAAACCTTGGTTTACCCTGGTATGCGCTGAGTCTGTGCTTGGTGCATAACGAAGAGGCAGTTGCAGCATTTGTGAAGAATTTAGCAATGGGAGAGACATTCAGAGCTGAACTCGGTTCCGGCGCCGAGAAAAATAGCCAAAAGATCGTGGTATCGGGAGTTACAGATATTGAAGATTCCATAGTGGTTTTCAATGACCTGCCAACAAAGCATTTTGGTTGGAGACAATATCGTGCTCTCGGTTCAGCTGCCTTAGATTTATGCAAAGTTGCTGATGGGTCTTTCGATGCTTTCGTTGATATGGGAGAGGGATTAGCGATCTGGGACTATGCGGGAGCGGCGTTAATATGTAAGGAAGCTGGGGCAAAAATCACAGATATAGAAAGCAATCCTATTTCCCACCAACTTGGTATTCAGCGGAGACAAGTAATATGTGCAGGGTCAGATGAACTGCACAATACGATTCTTTCCCTCATGAGCCAATAGTGCTTATTCGTTATCTTGCCTTTCTCGCCAGCCGTGAACCAACGAGGGAAACCGGTTATCAGGTTGCCATGGGATAACATCACTTGTTTGCACAAGCCATTCAAGAATACGGTCCTGCAGGTCTTGAGTTATCGCTAGAATATGCGCATCATCTTTTCGCGATGTCGCTAATATGTTGACCTTTTCCTGGGGGTCCTTTTCTCTGTCATACAGTTCATTCTGTTCATTTTGCCGGCGAATGAAAGACCATTTCTGTGTTCTTACACAATGTGCTTTCCCTACTAGTTCGGGCATTTCATGTTGGATTTCTGATTTGTGTTTATAAATCCACCCAGCGACTTCAAATAGGTGATTGTCTTCTGGGTTAAAGCCGCCTTCACAGAAGACAGCCTCGCGGTGTTCAATATTGGAATCACTGAGGATAGGAAGCAAGCTCTTTCCAAAGTGAGTGTGATTTGCTTCAGTTTCGGCGATTTCTAGACACGTAGGAAGCAAATCAATCATCTCGACTCCAGAGTGAGCCACTTCACTCTCACTAACTTTTGGTCCGGCGATTATTAATGGATTTTGGACCAAGCAAGGATCAAGACCTGAGGGCCATTTCTCCACTAAGCCATGATCACCTAAATATTCTCCATGATCGCTGAAGCAGAAAGTGTATGTGTTATCTGCATATCCGTATTGATCTATAGCCAGTAGTAAGCGTCCTAGTTGGTCATCTACTCTGCTGACCATTCCATAGTAAGTAGCGGTAATCTCAGCATGGTCTTCAATGGATAGATCCGTCCAGCCATACCTTTCTCTCAATTCGTTCATGAACTCTGGTTTCCCAACTGTTTCTTCGGTAGATATGGGCTTTAGCATAGAGTCTCGGTCGTGAAGTGAGAACCAGGGGTCTTCCACCATGAACGGTGGGTGAGGCGCTAACAAGGGAATCCACATAGCCCAAGGTTTATCCGAGGTTCTTTGTTCAAGCCACTGGATTGCTGTTTGTATTGTTGCCTCATCTCCATCTATGCGAGGTTCGTTTCCTTGTTTCCCAAACCAGAATGCGTTGTAAAGTAAATCATTCTGGTCACCATTGAAGTTAATATCGCTCCAGTTCCATGATGGTTTAACTAGGTTTCCGCAGAAGTCTGTGCTCATCTCTGTGACGTCCTGTGCGAAAACATCCCCTCGGTTGCCTGGTAGTGCAACCTCATATCCAGCATCCTTCAAGTATTTGAGGAGGTTTGGTTCCCATGGTTTAAGAAGGTTGTCAAGGGTACGGTGACCTGCCGTATGTGGATACCACCCAGTCATGATTGAAGTTCGACTTGGACCACACACCGAATGCTGCGACCATGCAGAGCTGAATCTCGTCCCTCGCTTTGCTAAATTGTCAAAATTAGGAGTTAAAGCTTCGCTATTTCCAAAGCATCCTAAAGCGTCTGCTCGGAGTTGATCAGGCGTAAATAGGAGGATATTAGACCTATCGGGCTTGGATGAAGGGGTTTGGACCATGTGGATACATTAATTAGCAAACTTCTTCTTTACAAAGAATAAACTGATTAACCAAATAAAGAAATTAGGGCCAACCAGCTAGTCTGAGGTAAAAGCAGAACGTCAGTGTGGGCGCTGAGGGACTCGAACCCCCGACCCTCTCGGTGTAAACGAGATGCTCTAGCCAACTGAGCTAAGCGCCCTTGAGTTAGATAGCACTCTAACGGGTAAAGCTGATCTTTTGCGATAGGTGAGAAAGAAATGGTGAAGTTTCTTTCCAATGGTGCTTAAAGGAATTGCACCAGCTACTAATTTACGATTGGCATGGACAAACCATCCACAATATGTGTGTTAGGGAATCTAAGTAGATTATCGGGCGATAGGTAAATTTTTGCGCTACGTGAACCACCCCCAATGATGACTTTTCGGGTTTCCATCACCAAGCTATCAATCCAAATGGGAAGATCTACAGGAAGGCCCACCGGGGTGACTCCCCCAATTTCCATTCCGGTAAGTTCCTTAGTTATCTCAGCGCTGGCAAAGGAGGCTTTTCGGGTACCGAGCCGCTTTCGAGCAACTTTGTTGACATTAATTCTTGTCGTGGCCAAAACTACACATAGAGCATAAACCGGTGATTCAGCTTTTCCTTCAAGCAAGATCGCGTTTGCAGACTCGTCTAGAGAGTAGCCGTAGTGGTTACAAAATTCGGCGGTGTCAGCAAAAGATGGTTCACAATCAATAACCTCATAGGTCGCTCCGGCATCTTTTAATGACTCTAGGACTTTCATACTCATCTAATCTCCTCTTGCTTATACCCTATACATTTATTGTTCTGCTCAGTTAGTGGTTGTTCGGTTTAAGAACTGTGGTCACATACTTGCCCAATTGCGAAGGTAGAAAAATTGGAATCAAGCTAAAAACGAAATGCGAGATGCCATAGCGAAGCTTTTCATTCCATTAAGCTGATTGATCATAATGATGACCCGTCAATTCCGGCTATTTTTTCTCTTGTCGGTTTTGGACTTTTCGCTGCCTCTGCATATTTGTGGGACCAACATTGGTCATTGCTTTTAGTTTTTTTAATTGTGGTTTATCTATTGGCGACGAAAACTGTTTTAGGAAAACTTTGTTTTTTTACTTTTTAAAGTGCGTTATGTGGTTCCAATCATTGCGGGGATGCTCGTTTACCATGTTTGTTTGCAATTCCGCTCTTTAAGTTTCGCTCAAGATCTGCAAAAATGACCCGCTCTATTTATCCCACTCGAATGCTAATTTACTAGTGAGACGGCAAATAGAGGACGAAAGCTAGTCTGCCTTCGTTTTCAATACGACACTTTCGCCAAATTCTTGCAATTGTTCCATTCCACTTGTCCCTCCAAAGATAAAACCAGGAACCATGATGCGCCCAACTCCCGCTTCTTGCATCTTTTGAACACCTTCAATTCTGTCGCCATCACCAAAGACTGAATAGTGTGCATTAATTTCAATTTCTGCAGGATTACGGCCATTATCCTCGGCAGCGTGTCGCACGTCAGCTATGAGTTTTTGGAGCTCCGAAAAGTCTCCTGTTCCGGGATAATACCCATCGGCAAGCTTTACTGCTCTCCTTATCGCTGCTGGTGTATCTCCACCCACCAGAATCGGAATTTTCTCTTGCTTTGGTCGCGGTGTACAAGTGAGCGGGTCAAAGTCAACGAATTCTCCGTGAAATTCAATATCGGTTCCTGACCAGACTGCGTGGAGCGCTTCAACATATTCATCTGTTCTTGCGCCTCTCCGCTCCCACGGAACGCCTAAAGCTTCAAATTCTTCTTTCAGCCAACCCACTCCTATTCCGAGTTCGACTTTCCCATTAGTGAGATGGTCAAGCGTCGCTATTTCCTTGGCCAGTATCAAGGGATTTCGTTGAGGAAGGATCAGAATACATGTCCCTAGTCTGAGGCTAGGTGCTGCCGCTGAAATGTATGCCAACCAGACTAGAGGGTCAGGTATCCAGGTATCTTTAGTGGCTGGTACTTTGCCATCCGCCGTGTACGGATATTTGGACTCGATTGATGATGGGAAGATGACGTGTTCCCCTCCCCACACTGACTCAAATCCAACCTGTTCAGCGAGTTGACATATTTTAACTGCGCTGTTTCCTTCTGTTCCGATGCTGCTAGCGAATGCTAAACCGAATTTCATTTATTTCCCCGTCTCGTTGCGTTTTTGTAACTTAGCTGATGGTCGCTTCAGAATAAGAATTGGTGTGCTCTTTACATATTCTGCATAGCTTGGGTCCTCGCTCCATTGTTTATTGGCCCGCCGTTCAAGAATTGGGATACCGCTAATTTTAGTAAGGAGAATTATGACGAATACCGGCGAAATCAATGCAACCCATCTCCAACCTGACAGAACTGGGAGACCTATCACTGCTATCCCGATCCAAAGCAAGATCTCTCCAAAATAATTAGGGTGTCGTGACCATGCCCACAAACCAGTGCTGATGAATTTCCCATCATTTCTATTGTCACGTCGGAAAGTTTTCTTTTGTTGGTCGGCCACCACTTCAATCGCGAATCCGAGCACCCAAAGACATATACCAATAACAGCAAACGCACCGAAACTTTTAGGTTTTTCCGTTGTAAGGATCACCAGTGCACCAGCAAGATTCATCAAAACCCATAGCCCTTGGAGTGACCACCACGAGAGAAATGGAATGAAGCGATGCTTTACGCTATCAAAACGACTATCACCACCAGTTTGTTTTGCACGCATGAACAGAAATGATCCCAAGCGAACAGCCCATATCAACACCATGACAGCGACTATGAACGAACGAGCGTCACGTTCGTTACTCGCTGCCAACGCATAAACAATTAACGTGATTGTTGTTATTGACCCTGCGAGATCAAAGTAGTGTTCCGTTCTGGCTATGAAAGAAGGTATAAATACGACGTAATTGATCGCATACGCAAGGATTGCGCAGATTGCGAGGGTAGGCATACCGTTGACTTCCGTACTCCCCGAACTCAACGCCAATGTAAGTAGAAATCCTAACGATATAGATAACGAAAGGCTTATAAGTGAAATGCGTAGTTGTTTATCCATGTCGCTAGAGTAGCCTCATTGAAGACCTTCGTGATGTTAGGGTGTGAGAGTATCCAAAAAGAAGTTGGTCACAGAATTGGAGACATGATGATTATTATTACTGCAACATTCGTTTTAGCGAACCCTGAGTCAAGACCGGAGGCTGTTACGAAGGCTATTCCGCTCCAGCAAGCTACGAGGGATGGAGAACCAGGTTGCGAAGCGTATGTGTTCTCTCCTGACCCAGCTGAGGCAAATAAGGTAGCCGTATACGAGTTGTGGAAGGACAGAGATAGCCTTCATGCTCATTTTGACCACGAAAATTACTTCAATATGGGCTCAATGTTTGGAGAGATTGGTTTAGCAGGAGCTGAAAGCAAAAAATGGAGAGTCACCGCTTGTGAGCCTGTCTACGATGAAACACCTCGCGCAAGAGCTGATTTCTTTTCTGAGGATGAACAAGCTCCTGAAGATCCGATAATCGTTGCAGGCTATATTGATCTTCATGATCCATCTGAAAGAGACGATCTCCTAGCAGAATCAAGTTCATTGCAACTTGCTACAAGGAATGAAGAGCCTGGCTGTCAAATGTATGTGTTTTCAGCAGATCCTTGCAGAGATGAACGTATTGCAGTTGTTGAAATTTGGGATAACTATGATTCNCTTCACCAGCATTTTGATCACGAAAATTACTTCAATATGGGAAATCTCATCAGAAGCACGTCGGGTAGAGATTCCAATCATCGGAAGTTCAGATGTGATCTAAGCGAGCCTGTGTACGATGAAAATCGTCGTGCTCGAGCCGATTTTTTTACTCTTGAACAGTAGAGAGAGTGCTTGAAAAGGTTTCCACTGTTCTTTGAATATTTGTTAATTTATCTAATCCAAAGAGACCGATTCGAAATGTGGAGAAGTCCTCAGGCTCTCCACATTTAAGTGGCACACCGCCAGCAATTTGCATTCCGGCTTGGGAGAATTTTGCCCCAGATTTGATCGCAGGGTCATTTGTATATGAGACGATGACTCCNGGCGATTTATAACCATCTGCNGCGACAGACTTGTAACCATNTTCTTCGAGAACTGCGCGTANTTTGTTACCAAGCTCTATTTGTGCTTCCTTCATTGCCTCAAATCCCANNCCTTGTGTTTCTTTCATNACATCCCGNAAATTCTTTAACCCGTCTGTGGGCATTGTTGCGTGGTANGCATGCCCNCCNTTTTCGTAGGCTTCCATGATTTCTCGCCATTTTTTTAGATCACATGCGAAGCTTGAACTTTCGGTNCTTTGTAGCATGTCCAATGCTCGTTGACTCATCATCACCAGTGCGCAACATGGTGTTCCGCTCCAACCCTTTTGAGGGGCGCTTACNATGACATCCACNCCNGTTTTTTTCATATCAACCCATAGGGCNCCTGATGCAATGCAGTCAAGGACCATGATCCCCCCGCTTTGGTGGGTAGCATCAGCAACTTGNNNAATGTAACTATCGGGCANAAGCATTCCAGCTGAGGTTTCCACATGTGGCGCGAAAACGACCTTAGGTTTTTCTTCANTTATCTTCGTGAGCACCAAGTCAAGATCAGGTGGAGCGAAGGNNGCTTGCTCCTCATCTCTNACAGGATTCGCCATTGACACTGTNTGGGATGATGCGATAGAACCCATCTCAAGGATCTGNGTCCANCGATAACTAAACCAGCCGTTNCGGATAACCATCACATTTTGATTTGTCGCAAATTGTCGGGCTACTGCTTCCATTCCAAAAGTTCCGCTTCCGGGAACTACTGCTACAGCATCAGCGTTGTAGACCTCTTTAAGGGTNGATGAAATATCAGTCATAACTTCTCNGAAGCTCAAAGACATGTGATTCACTGATCTATCCGTATAAACGACTGAGTATTCGACTAAACCGTTTGGGTCAACATCTGGCAATAATCCCGGCACCTTTATTCTCCTGTTCGCTTTANTANATAGTAATACTTCAAATTGTTGGAAGTGAAGTCCTCANTAGNAATGGTCCATACCATCAGCGTTCTAGNAAAAATAATTTTANAGCAATTATTATGTTAATTGNGGGAACTCTTGTTTGACNAGCTTCTCGCTTAGGGACCAGAGNGCTTCCGCTGTATCTNTATTNAAGATGTAGGGAAGGTATCCGGATTCNCTNGGATTTCCGCCTTCCACACCTACCTGACAATCNCCGAGATAAGCTCCATTNTTTTCNGAAAGNTNNTCAGTTACGGAAGCCCACACCTGAGTTGCTGCCCCNGCTTCCACTGATTTAAATGGAAGAGCACCGGTCTCCTTCGCCTNAGAGGANGACGTTGCTCTAGATTTCACTCGCTCAGTCATCTCATTCATTAACTCAGGAGTTAGGTGTCTACCNAGCTCTGTCATNATGACTCCTGGATGNACTGCGAAACTCTGTATGCGATCNCCATATCGTCGAACTATTTCCTGAGTGAAATGAATATTTGCACTCTTGCTACGACCGTATGATTCCCATGCGTTATATTCACTCTTCTCAAAGTTGGGGTCATCCAGATTGACGTCTGNGTGGGTATGACCTGCTGATGACAAATTCACAATTCGNGGATTAGCTCCAGCTAGGATCGCTGGCATTAGTAGNTTNGTTAANAGAAAATGACCTANATGGTTTGTCCCAAANTGCATTTCAATACCNTCAGCAGTCTTCCCAAATGGGCAGACCATAACTCCNGCATTGTTNATGAGNACATCAATAGTTTCCCCGGTAGCCAAAAATCCTTGAGCATAATCCCTGATTGATTGCTGATCAGAAAGATCCGCTATTCCAGTTTTCAATACTGCTGATGGGTTAGTGGACTTAATCCGTTCAATTGCTTTATCAAGTTTGCATTGGTTACGAGCTAACATTGTCACTGTGGCGCCTGCCTGAGCCAGAGCTCTAGAGCTTTCTTCACCCAAACCGCTTGAGGCTCCCGTGATCATGAAATGGCGGCCCGTTAAGTCATGATCAAGTAGCACTTCATCCGTCGTCGTCTCTGGTCCATATGATTTCATTGTTTCACCCTATGTTGAGGCTATTAGGTCATCAGAATGAATCAAATCAAGACACTCTTTGATTCCAGCTTTTTCTATCTTGGGGCTACATTGTTACCATGCAACGAACCTCAATTAATGATCTGGTCGCAAAAGCAAAATCTGAGATAGAGGAGCTATCTGTAGAGGAAGTCAAAGGCGAGATGTCGGAAGGCACTGTGACTTTAGTTGACATTCGGGACTTTCGTGAGCGTCTACTTGAAGGAACTATCCCTGGTGCTGTTTCGGCCCCCAGAGGAATGATTGAGTGGTGGTTTGATCCCGATAGCCCTTACCACAAAGAAGAATTTACGTTTGATAGTCGTTACGTTCTCTTTTGCTCACTTGGTTGGCGATCGGCTTTAGCGACATCCGCATTGAAGGATTTAGGGTTCAAAAATGTTGCCCACCTCAAACAAGGCTTTAAAGGATGGATCAACGCTAACGAAACAGTTGAAAAGGTGACTTCGGGTGGAAAGTGGTTCAATAACCACGATGACGTAAAGTCTTCACTTGAGATATCGAAAGATTAGTTCTATTCATATGCGCTTTGGAGACACTAAATTTGCGTGCATTGATTTTGAAACTACGGGCTTTTCTCCCAAGTCAAGTAGAGCAATTGAGTTAGCCATAGTTGATGTTCAATACGGAGAAATTGGCGACAGTTGGACTTCATTATTGAATCCAGGCCCTGACTGTGACATGGGCGCTGAACATATCCATGGAATTAACAGCGATTGGGTTTCAAATGCCCCGACGTTTAGTGATGTCGCTGGCGATATTTATGCCCGATTGGATGGAAGTGTCATTGTCGCCCATAACGTAAGTTTTGACCTCGGCTTTCTTTACGCCGAGATGGATAGATGTGGGTGCCTACCCCGAGGGTTGCTGTTTCCAAATTGGGATAGTAGGAAAGCTTCAGTTTATGCACCGATCACTCCACCAACCAGAAAGTTAAGTGATGTCGCAGATGCATTTGGCATTGACATTGCCAATGCCCATCAGGCTTTGGATGATACGTATGCGGTGGCGGAAATCGTTGCCGCTATTACCCCTCTGGTGGGTGATGATATCTCATTTGATAATTTATTTTCTTCGCCAAATCAGCCTGAGCCTAGTGGACTTTTCAAACTGCGCCCTCGTTAAGGGTATAACTGGGGATTCATTTCGCTGCTGACAGTTTCGCCTGGTTGGCGTCCACCTAACCAAAGCTTTAAATCAAATTCTTGCATCGGTGTGGGGTCTAATATTTCTGCGCCATCTGCTACATAAATAACGGTGAGAACTGGTCGAGTCTCCTTAGTTGGGTTGGGCTTGGCGCTATGAAGAGTAAAGCCTGAATGGAAAGTTGCGTCACCTAGCGCCATAGCACCGTGCGTAAATGGAATATGGCCATTGCTATCAATCCATTTCTGAATTTTGTCATGACTTGCGTCAGATATTCCCCCAGCACCAAACTCCCCCATTTCATGCGACCCTGAGACGAAATACATTGATCCCACTTCGCGCGTTATTTCAGCGAGAGGAAGCCACATTGTAACGGTGGTATCTGCTTCCAACGGCCAATAAGTTTGGTCTTGGTGCCATGGCGTGTGACCACCCCCGGGCTCTTTGAAAAGGGTTTGGTCATGGTAGATTCTCACGCTCTCTACTCCAAGCAGTCGTGATGCTGCATGCGCAAAGCGCTTGGCAAAAACAATTTCTTTGCATACCATGCTCTTCTGCCATACATTATGTACCTGCAGAAAAGCTTTTCCGTATGTTTCGCGCTCTTCTATTGGTCGTTTTTCGTATCGACAAGATTCTGAAATCTCTTCAATTATTGGGCGATAACTTAACACTGTTTCTGCATCAATTAAGTCCCGAATACATACGTGACCATCTCTTTCGTACTCTTGCACGATTTTTGGCGTGACTGCCGGTGATGGTTCGTTAAGGTGAGCCTTTGCCATGAGGGCAGTCTAACCGCGTACCTTCTGATAGCCATTAAATCTACTTACACTCCCAGTGATTCCACCCTCCCGTGTCAAGAAGCCAAACAGAAGCGTAAATGTTCGCTATCGGGTTAAATGGAGACGCTCCTTGGAAGCCAGCAGCGCGAGCTCTTTCATCCCAATACCGAGGTATGTGCTGCATTAACCCTGATGCACCACTTTCGGCATTTACAGCGTCAGGATCTCCTCTACTTTCGCACCACATAACTCGCATGAATCTGTCCTCTTCATCGCTTAATCCATATTCAGCAAGGGCACCTCTAACATCGGATCTCCATCTTTCAACATTTTCACCATATGGTGAGTCAGCCAGTATTACCGTTGGGGTCGGCTCTACTGTTGGGAACACAGTAGGCATTGGATTGTCTATCGCCATTACAACCGGAGGTGGAATCGAGGTAGGAGTCGGAGTAGGTTCTGAAGCCACTTTCAGTGTAAGAAAGCGCCCAGAAGCGATGACCTCGTCTCCCACTTCACCAAAATCAGTGTTGCAAAAAGCTAGAAGCATAGAAAATACTGCTGACAAAATTTTCTCCTGAGTAGAATTTTGATCACTTTTCCTCGGTTTATTCGGCTATGAAAGCAGATATGAGATCTGCATTCTCGAAATGCCAATCTTCCCTAACCATCCCATTAGGTTTTAGAGTGCCCGAGCTACATTCAATTACCTCAGGGTCTCCCCACCATTCAGGATCTTTCAAAAGAGTGCATCCAGGGGTTAACCCGAAAAGCATCGATCTTTTAATAGGAACCACAGTTACTGACTGTTCGCACAACCCACTCACTTCTCCATTTCGTACTTTCTCTGCATAGGCGAGGTGAGCAATTGGCTCTTCCAGATAAGTAAAATAATTTGCTTCTTCATCGTAACAACCCACTATTTCATGGGTCCAACTTCTGGAATTAGCTGTCAAATCTGTGGCCATACCTGCAACATGCATTGATTCATCGGGATGCAAAGCAACAGAAGGTCCAAACCTTTCGGAAGTGTAATAATCTAGTTGGTCGTAATAATTACGGAATGCGCTTCTGACTTCAAAAGTTACCCCGTCATTCGCTGCAGCGCGACACATCTCGTCATATCTATCAATATGTTCTTGAACGCCTTCAACATCTTTGTCATAAATGGTTAGTGGCGAGCATTCAGAGACCACCAGCCCAGTTGGTCTTTCTCCAGAAAATCCCATATACCCAATAGAAATCGTTGGGATAGGAATCTCTGTCGGAGTAGGAAGAACTGTAGGAGTTGGTGTGAACATTGGCTTTGCTGTGGGTACAGATTGCATTGTTGGCATTTCTTTCTCATTGCCCACATCAATTACAGGTTCAGCAGTAACCAAATAAGCCTTTTCCGAATTAGATTGTGAACACCCAGTAATGAGGAAAATAGAAATCAAAGCTATAAATAAAAACTTTTTTGAGATAGTGCTTCTTTGTTCCGGATTCATAATGTTAGTGTCTGTGAATGCCTAATGATAGCTTCATGAAACTAGCTAACACCATACATCGCGCCCTCATCAAAGTATCGGCAGGAAAGAGAGGCTGGGTTTTTTATGGCATGCCTGTGATTAAATTAACCACTATCGGCAGAGTTAGTGGAAAAGACAGATCAGTTATGCTGACAAGTCCTGTTAAATCAGATGGAGATATTTGTCTCGTTGCCTCAAAAGGCGGAGATGATCGTCATCCAGAGTGGTATTTAAATCTTCTAAGAGACCCAAGAGTAAAAGTTGAGCTCCCTTCAGGAATCAAAAGTATGGTTGCTACGATCACAGAAGGTGATGAGCGGGAATTATTATGGAATCAAATCGTCAGTGACTTTCCAAATTATGGAGCGTATCAAGAGAAAACCGATAGAGAGATTCCAGTTATCATTCTCAAGGAAAATTCGGGAACTAGCTAGTAGCAAAGTCTCGGATTACAGTTTCTAAACAATACATCTGTGCGCTGTGGTTAAATAAAGTTTGAACTAAGGAGAATAAATTGGAATTAGCAGACAAACGAGTTGTTATAACTGGAGCTTCAAGAGGTATCGGGGCTGAGATAGCGAGAGTATTCGCTTCGGCTGGAAGTCAGGTCGTTGTTTCTGCAAGAACCGAGAGTGCTATCACGGAACTAGCAGACGAAATAGGGGGGGTCGCCGTTCCTTTTGACGCAAATGACCCCGATAATGTCAGAAGCTATATTGATCGTGTCGAAAGTGTTGCTGGACCTATAGATGTTTTAATCAATAACGCTGGCATTGAGAAAAGCACTCTTGTTGAGGACATCACCGAGCAAGAAATTGAGCAAACATTAAGAATTAATCTTCTCACACCACAATTGCTAACGGCTTCAGTTCTTCCCAAAATGCTATCAAGAGGAATAGGGCACCTCGTTTATACGTCTTCCATAGCCGCAACAGTTGGTAACGCAGGCATGTCAGCCTATTCCTCCTCAAAAGCTGGACTGACTCGTTTTGCAGAATCACTGCGAATGGAGCTCAGATATACTCCGCTGAATGTCACTATTCTGCATCTCGGGCCAGTGGACACGAAGATGTGGGATGAAATTGATAAAGACCCATTGATGCAAAGAGGCGTAAATAGAGCTACGAAACTGGGTTTCATAGCTATTGCGAATCCTGCAAAGGTAGCTAGAGCCACCTTAAGAGCTATTGAACGAAACAAAAAGGAAGTCCGCCTACCTAAACGCATGGCTTCTAACGCGGCACTAAATGGCTTCTCAACAAGAGTTTATAATGCCCTTTTGACAGGAATCGATTTTCGAGAAGAAGCAGGTAAGTCAAGAGTTAGCTGAGCTTCTTTCGCTGTGGGCCTGGTGGGGATCGAACCCACGACCAAGGGATTATGAGTCCCCTGCTCTAACCACTGAGCTACAGGCCCGA